>CBFGOD010000234.1:0-6963 GCA_965650295.1 uncultured Shinella sp.
CAGCAGGAAGCGCGGCTCGGCGGCCAGCGCCCGCGCAATGCCGACCCGCTGGCGCATCCCGCCGGAGAGCTCCCAGATGCGCCGGTCGCCGGCATCCGCAAGTACGACGCGTGCAAGAAGCGTTTCCGCCCGCGCGCGTCGTTCGGCAAGCGGCACGCCCTTCAGCTTCAGCGGAAAGGCGATGTTGTCGCGCGCATCGAGCCAGGGATAGAGCGCGTCGTCCTGGAAGACCACGGCGCGGTCGGCGCCCGGTCCCGTGACGGGCGCGCCATCGATACTGATGGTGCCCGCGGTGGGCGTGAGGAAGCCGGCGGCGAGATTCAGCAGGCTGGTCTTGCCGGAGCCGGAGCGGCCGATGATCGCCACCAGCTCGTCGGAGGCGACCTGCAGGTTGATGCCGTCGAGGACGCGCTTTTCGCCCGCACCGCCCTTGCCGGTGCGCGCTGGATAGGTGAGCGAGACGTTGCGGAAGGTCAGGATGCTCATGGGGCCTCCGGAAGGATTGCTTGGGATGGGCGATGGCCCGGCGACGCTTTCGCGCGACCGGGCCACCTCCGCCGCAGGTTGTTCGCCGATCAGTAAGCGAGCTTGGTCGCGTCCGTGACCCAGCGGGTGGAGACGTAGGGCTTGTAGTCGGAGAGGGTCGCCGGGATCTTGCCCTGTTCGAGCAGGAAGGCCGCGGTATCGGAAACCGCCTTCACCGTGCCGCCGCCGAGCAGCGCTTCGCCGGCCTGTTCTTCGAGCGTCGGGAAGATATAGCCCTTGAGGAGGGCCGGAACCTCGCCCTGCTTGGCGCCGGTGAGGCGGGCGATCTTTTCCGCTTCCGGCGAAGTGGCGTTCCAGGCATCCGGATTGGCGCGGTAGGCGGCCGTCGCATCGCCCGTCACCTTGACGAAGGCGGTCACGACATCGGGATGCTCTTCGGCGAATTTCTTGCTGACGATCCAGGCGTCGAAGGTCGGGCCGCCCCACTCGGCGACGTCGGCCGAGGTCGCGAGCACCTTGCCGCTCTTCTTCAGCTCGGACAGGACCGGATCCCAGACATAGGCGCCGTCGAGATCGCCGCGTTCCCAGGCGGCTGCGATTTCCGGCGGGCGCAGGTTGAGGATCTCGACCGACTTCGGATCGACGTTCCAGTGCTTCAGTGCGGTCAGCAGGCTGTAATGGGCGGTCGAGACGAAGGGCGTCGCGATCTTCTTGCCGGCGAGGTCTTCGGGCTTTTCGATACCCTTCACGGCGAGCGCCTCGGCCTCGCTGATCAGGCCGACGACGAAGATCGTCTCGATCGGCAGCTCGCGGCTGGCGGCGGCGGTGAGGGGCGAGGAGCCGACATAGCCGATATCGAGCGAGCCGGAGGCGATGGCCGCGATGACGTCGGCGCCGCCGTCGAATTTCTGCCAGTTGATCTTGGCGCCGGTCACCTTCTCATAGGTGCCGTCGGCCTGGGGAACGCGCGAGGGTTCGACGATCGGCTGGTAGCCGATGTTGAGTGTTACCTCGTCGGCGAAGGCCGTGCCGAAGGATGCGGTAAGCGTCAGCGCGGCGGTGGCGGCCAGCAGGGTTCTGCGGGTGATGGTCATGGAGCTCTCCTCAAGTTGCCGTTGCCCGAGGTCTCTGGCGGGCCGGTGACTTGAGATTATATAATCGATAAATTTAGTAGAGAAATTTTCGCCTCAATTTTCCGGTCCTGCTGCAATTTGTTTTGCGTCTATCCGGGGCGATAATGGAACACGTCGTGCTTCCCGCCGTTGCCAACATGGGTTCCCAAAGCCGAAAAAAGGTCATCGAAGGGTCAACGACGGTAGAATTGATGCGGATTGATCACGTTTCGCGTGAAAACCGGCGAAAGTCTTGATGAGTCAGGCTGTTTTTCTTGCGATAGAGGGCGCAAATAAATTATACCGTTTTTATATGTTTTTCGCACTTCGGTGCCTAGAATGAGCCGGAATCACCCGTCAGGGGTGAACCGATCGATCTTCCCCAAGACGACGGACCAATCCGGAGAGCGCGACAGACGTCTTTGCGCCGCCGGGTAACCCGGACGAATAAGACATGCGGATGGAAAGCAGGCGGACATGCTGACGAAAAAGGGAAAATACGGACTGAAGGCCCTGGTGGATCTGGCGCGGCTTGCGCCCGGCGAAACGGCCTTCGTCAGCGAGATCGCGCTGCGCAACAACATTCCGAAGAAGTTTCTCGACACGATCCTTTTGGAACTGCGCAATGCCGGCATGCTGCGCTCCAAGAAGGGGCCGGGCGGCGGCTATTCGCTGTCGCATGCCGCCTCCGAAATCCGCATCGGCCACGCCATCCGCGTGCTCGATGGTCCGCTCGCGCCCATCCGCTGCGCCAGCCGCACGGCCTTCGAAGCCTGCGAGGATTGCGCCGATCCGCAAACCTGTCAGGTCCGCCGCGCCATGACCGACGTGCGCGACGCCATTGCCTCCATTCTCGATACGATGACGCTGGAACAGTTCGTCGCCGTTCCCGGCGCTGCCGCGATCATCGACGAGGAAGAGCTGGAGAAGCGCGCCGGCTGAGGCGCTTCATGGCCCGTCCATCGGGGCGGGCCACCTCGACATGCTTCAGGTTTCGGCCTCCGGTGCGTGCCTGTGCATCTCGATCAGCAGGCGGCCGCTGTGTTCCAGCGCAGCCCGTGACGGGGCCGACAAGGTTTGCTCCGCTTTTTCCATCCCCACTGATTCCGCCTGCCGTATTGTGCTCGCCGCTTCCTGCGCCACCGTGAGCGCGGCCGTCGCGGCGAGGAAGGCGTTTGTCCGGTGCTGTCCGGCGAGGCCGATCTGCGCGGCGTCGATGGCGCGTCCGGCCTCCTCGGCCATGGCCTCGGCTGCGGCAAGGCGGGCGGAGAGGAGGCCGATCGTGGCCGGTTCCGCTGTCCCGTCCAGAACCTGTCGCAGCGCGCGGCGGCCGGCGCCGAGATGACGGCTCGCCTCCAGCAGCAGATCGAGTGCGTGCGGCACGGGTGGCTGCGGCGCCTCGCTGGCGGCATGCAGTAGCACGTCGCCATCGATGAGCACATCCTTGAACAGGACCGGCTCGGCGGGCTGCACGCCGCCGGGCGCGGGCTCGCAGCTGTTGGCGGCGTAGCGCAGGCCGTCGATTCGGGTCGGCAGCAAAAGGCCGGCGGTCTTGCCGCCATCGCCGAGCACGGGGATCAGCATCCAGTCCGCATGACGCGTGCAGGGCGTCGACAGCGCTTCGCCACTCAGGCGGTGGGCTAGGCCGACAATGGCGAGCGGCAGCGCCTCCAGCTCGACGCCGCCCCGCCGGCCGACAGCCCGTGCAAGCCGGGCGCCCGAGCGGGCGGCGGCAAAGATCGTGTTGCGCTGGCCTTCCGTGCCGAAGCTGCGGATATGTTCGAGCGCGGTGAAATGCGCCGCAAGGATTTCGCCAAGCGCGGCCGAATGCGACGCGGCCTCCGCGCAGACGGCGACCAGCACCGTGTTGGACACATCGATGCCGCCCTGTTCGGTGGGAACGGAAATGCCGAACAGGCCGGAGCGGGAGAGTAGATCGAGGCGCGCTTCGGCCGTGCCGTTTGCCGCCGGGCCTGAAAGATCGAACAGGCCCGCAACCGTGCGGGCCACATGTATCGCTTCGTCTTCGGTGCCGATCACGGCGGCGGTGCGCACGGGTCGGTCAAGCGCGGATGAAATCGTACCCATGGCGTCAGCTCCTTGCGGAAGGTGGTTTCAGGGTGCGCTGGTTCGGTCGGGCAAAAGATCATATTCTATAGACATTGTATAGATCGCTTTGGCGCCCGGCGCAAAGCCGGGCAGGCCGGGGTCTTTTGCACGGCCTGGCAATGCTGCCGCACATGGAAGGGCCGTCTCGCGAGCGAAACTTACAATGGAAAAACCCGCCATCTGGTTCCTCGCTCCCGCATACGACGTCGATGCGGGCGCAGAATAGCACCCGCTCCGTTCCGTTCAAGCCGGCGGATCGCCCCGGGCGGACCAGCCTGGAACCAAGCGGCGCGCTGGTCATTTCACCGATCTGAGGATGGCCGATTAATAGTCTATAGATTTTGTAGATAAATGCCGCTAGAGTGCTCACGTCATCCTTCGGGAGGAAACGGAATGCGACAAGAGACGGATGTGGCGGTCATCGGTTCGGGTTTTTCAGCCGTGGCGCTGACGCTCAATCTCGTTGAACTGGCACCGCCGACGGCACGGATCAGCCTTGTCGGCGCGCGCGAAGGGCAGGGCAGGGGCATCGCCTATGCGACGACCGCGTATTGCCATCGCCTCAACGTGCCCGCCGGCCGCATGAGCCTGTTTGCCGACCGGCCCGATCACTTCACGCAATGGCTTGCGGAAAACGGTTATGCCGCAGCTGCCGGCGATTTCGCGCCCCGGCGCCTGTATGGCGATTATATCGGTGATTGCCTCGATGCCGCGTTGAAGCGCACGGCCAATCGCGCAGCACTCACGCTCGTCGATGCCGAAGCGCAGCGCGCCGAGGCAATGGCCGATGGCGGGCTGCTCTTTCATCTCTCCGATGGTTCCAAGCTCGCCGCGCGCGTTTCCGCGCTCTGTACCGGTGCCGGCACCGGCCGTCTGCCCTTGCCGGACGAAGCGATTTCCGAGGAGGTTCGCCCGTTTGTCGTGCAGAACCCCTGGGACGATGCATGGTGGGAGCGCCTGCCTGACGATGGCGACGTGCTTTTCGTCGGAACCGGCCTCACCATGGTCGACCAATGCCTTCGCCTCGCGCGGACCGGTTTTCGCGGCACCATGCATGCCGTTTCCCGCCACGGCCTCCTGCCGCAGGCGCATCTCGCGCGGCGGGCCGACCCGCTGGCGCCGGTACTTCAGCCTGAAGACGGCGAGATCAGCGCCATGCTGGCGACGCTTCGCGCGGCCGCGACAGCCACGCCGGACTGGCGCGCCGTCATGGATGGCCTTCGCCCGGTGACGCAAGGCCTCTGGAAAGGCTGGACGCCGCAGCAGCAGCGCCGGTTCCTGCGCCACGCCGCGCCGTTCTGGAATGTCCATCGCCACCGCATGGCACCCGACGTCGCTGCGGAGATCGCAGTCTTGCGGAAGAGCGGGCGGCTGGTCGTGGAGCGCGGCCGGCTGCGAGCGTTGAAAAAGCAGGGTGATGGCGTGGTCGCGACTATCGACGACCAGTCGCTTCCGGCTGTCCTGGTGGTCAATTGCACCGGTTTCGAGCGATGTACGGTTTCGGCCTCTCCGCTTTTGTCCAGCCTTGCCGCCGAAGGCATCGTCGAGCCGCACCCGATCGGCCTCGGCATCGTGGTCGATGACCATTCCGCGGTGCCCGCATACGAAGGGCGCCTTTATGCGCTTGGCCCGCTCACCGCCGGACGCCACTTCGAAATCACCGCCGTGCCCGATATCCGCGTGCAGGCCCGCTCCGTCGCCGGGCGCATCGCCGCCGAGATCGCCGGGTCATGATCTCGCAGAAATCCAAATATGCCCTGCGGGCGCTTCTTGCGCTGGCGCGTGTCGCGCCGGGCGAGACGATGCGCATCGCCGCCATTGCCGCGCGGGAAACGATCCCGAAGAAATTCCTGGAGCAGATCCTGCTGGACCTGAAGCGGGCGGGCTTCGTCGCCAGCCGCCGCGGCAAACATGGCGGTTATCTCCTGCTGCGCAGCCCGGAGGAAATCGTCTTCGGCGACGTGCTGCGCCTGATGGAAGGGCCATTCGTGCCACTCGGCTGCCTGTCGCGCGGCGGCCATCGCCCCTGCACGGATTGCCGCGACCGGGCGCTCTGCGCGGTGCGGCGGGTCTTTGCGAAAGTCGCCGCCGCCTCCGACGAAATCCTCGACGGGACGACGCTGTCCGACCTGCTTGCCGATCCCAAAGGAGGCTCCGCCGCAGCGACGGACGCAAGCATGGGAATTGCGCGCTCAATTAGTCTAGTAAAAATGTAGAAAATATCCGAAACTGCGCTATCATACCGTTCGGCTTCCACGGCGAAAGGAAGGGACAGCATATGTTCTTCGACAGAGGCGTAAGGGAAGACGGGTCGTGGCCGGCGGGGGTGCCGGCGTTGAAGATCGCGATCATCGGGGCCGGCCCGTCCGGTCTTGCCACGGCGATTGCGTTGATGAAGCGCCTGCACCGGCCCTTCGAAGCCTGGCTCATCGATGCCGAGGATGCGCCGGGCGCCTTCGGCAATGGCGCGGCGGGCCTGGTGCCGACGACCGAGCCGGCGCGCGACCTCTCGGTCGTGCCCGAGCGCCCCGATGATTTCGCCGACTGGCTGAAGACCAATTGGCTGGCCGGCGGCACCGTCGCCACGCTCTGCCGCCCGCAGGACCTGCATGCGCCGCGCGCGCTGTTCCGTGACTATGTCATGGCGCGCTTCGGCGAGGTGATGGCGCTGCGCAAGGATGTGCGCATCCGCACTTTCCACGGCCATGTCCGCCATGTCGATACCGGCGGCACCACACCGCGGCTGATCTTCCGCGACGGCGAATGCGGCGATTTCGACCATGTCTTCGTCGCCACCGGTTTTGGCACCACGCAGCGCGAGGCCGCTTCGTGGCGGGCGGCGCACAGCGCTGCCGAGCGCCTGTCCGGCCTCGAAAACCCGCCGCCGCTGACCCTGGTCGGCAATGGCCCGCGTCTTGCCGCCATCCTGCTCCACCTTCGGGCGGACGGTTTTGCTGGGGACATCCATATCGCCGCCGCAAGCGGCCGCCTGCCGCAACCGCATGCCCGCCCGCAGTCTGGCCTCGCCTTCGGCGAACCGCCGGCAAGCCGTTCGTTGCAGGAAGCGTTCCGCTATGTGCGGCGCGAATGTAGAAGCGCGGAGGCGCGCGAGGGCGGCCAATGGCAGGCCGTGGTCGATGCCGCTTCCGCCCGTCTCGCCGTGGTCTGGCGCAATCTGCCCCAGGCCGAGCGCAACCGCTACCGCCGCCATCTGCTGCGCCTGCATCGTCACTTCTCCATCCGCCTCGCGCCCGAC
>CBFGOD010000235.1:0-6944 GCA_965650295.1 uncultured Shinella sp.
AACAGGGTGGCGAGATCTTTTCACAGACCGCGCTGGTACTCGTCCGGCGCGTCGCCGCGCGCCTCACCGAACATCCCGCGCCCTACATATTGCTGATTTCCTCGTTGCGCGATCCGGCAGAGGCACGGCTTGCGAGCGCGATGCTCGGTATCGGCCTGCAACACGCCGGACGGAGCGTGCTTGTCGTCGAGTTCACCAACCATCTTCGCTCCGGAAACGGCGGGAAAGAGGTCTTCATCAACGGGGCGAGTGGTCTGCCGACGGTGCTGCACCCGCTCGATGGCAAGGCCCGTTTCAGGCTCGATGAAACGCTCGCAGAGGATTTCGACTTCGTATTGCTGCTCGGCCCCCCGCTTGGCAACCGCGATTGGAATGCGGCCTTCTTCGCATCGGCCGACCTCATGCTCTTCGCCTTCCCGCCCACCGAAACCGCAACGAAAGCCCGGGACCAATTGCGCCGGCACCTCGGTGCGCATGATATCGGCCGCAGCGCTACGCTCGTCATCGCGACGGGGGAGACGGCCGATATGGCCTTCTCCCTGCCCGGAGCAGCCCAGTGAGAACGGAGCGCCGTTTCGGCAGGTCCGGCCCTTTCACACGCCGCCATGTGCTTTCGCTGATCGGCGCCAGCGCTCTGGCAATGACCGCAGCGCCCTGCCCCGTGCGTGCCAAAAGCTCCGTTCCCTCGCGGGGCATCAACATTCCCCGCTGGTTCGATCGTGAGGGCGGTATTGCACCCACTCCTACAGTTCTGGAAAAGCTGCGTCACAGCGGTTTCGAAACCGTACGTCTCGCCATCGACGGCGATATCGCCCTTGCCGGTACGCCGTCGCTGCGGGCCATTCGCCAAGGCATCGAAACGCTTATCGATGCGGGTTTTGCCGTACTGGCGGACCTGCATCCCGCAGCTCCGCTTTACGCGGCACTTCGCGCCGATCCCGCCGCAGGTGGAGAGCGGGTGGCCGCGGCCTGGACGGTGCTCCGCGCCGTGATCGCGGATCTGCCGACCGACACGGTCTATGCGGAACTCCTCAACGAACCGCCGATGCCCTCGGCTGACTGGCTGCCGCTGCGCAATCGGCTCGCCGAAATCCTGCGCACCGCCTGCCCGGACCATACCATTGTCTGGGGTCCCGCGCCGGATCAGGGGATCTGGCAGCTTTCCGATAGCCCACCGCTCGATGACGGCAGACAGATCGCCGCCGTACATTTCTACGCGCCGACGGCCTTCACCCATCAGTGCCAGTCCTGGGGCGCCTCGCCGCTCGCCCGCGTCCACGACCTGCCGTTCCCCGCCTCGCGCCTCACGCCTGCCGTCGAGAAGACGATCCTGGCCCTGCGCAGCACCGGCGATCTGGAAGCAGCAGAATTGATCGAACAGCAACTGACGACGGACTGGACAGGAGCTGCCGTCCACGCACAGTTCCGTCAGGCCGTGGACTGGTCCAACGCCGCCAACTGCCCTGTCATGCTCAACGAATTCGGCGTGCTCGATTTTTGCGTGGATGCAACCAGCCGCCAAGCCTGGACAAGGGCCGTACGTC
This sequence comes from uncultured Shinella sp., assembly GCA_965650295.1. Classification (GTDB taxonomy): domain Bacteria; phylum Pseudomonadota; class Alphaproteobacteria; order Rhizobiales; family Rhizobiaceae; genus Shinella. Next base: position 1,545 of record CBFGOD010000235.1, read on the forward strand.
TCGCGGCGGAGGAAAACGGCATCGGCTGGGCCTGGTGGGAGCTCGATCAGGGATTCGGGCTGATCGCGGATCGGACGAGCACCGAGGGGTTCGATGCGGCGATGCTCGATGCGCTTTTCGGGAATGGACGGTGAGATGACGGCCGGTTCACCCTCACCTCATGCGGCCAGATCGCGAGCAGGAGAAGCCGACGGGCGATCCGGCGCCGTTTTTCACCTTTTCATCGCTTTTTCCACCATCACCGCGGCGGTCGCGGCCTTTGCCGTCTGGACGCCCTTCGGTTTTGCCGCGACGTTCCTGCTGACGGCCGTGCTCGCGGTCAGCGTGCCGGCCGGCATGCCTGTCGTGATCGCCTGTGCCTTCCTGTTCCAGAACCTCGTCGTCGCCTGGTTCACACCCTTCGTGCCCGACGACAACACGTTCGATGCCTTGCGCGGCGCCAATTTCGTCATCCTGATGACGATCTTCGGGCTCTTTCTGCCCGCCGCCCTGCAACCACGCGTGCGCAGCCTGCCTGCACTTCGGCCCTTGCTTTATCTCACCTTCGCGCTCTGCGGCGTCATCACGCTCTATCTGGCGATTGGCGCTGTGCGCGGCGGGCCGAAAGACGCGGTCATCTACTTCCGCAACACGATGACACCACTCGCCTGCTTCCACATCGCCCTTCTCGCCGCCAGCCTGTACCGTGTCGAGATGCGTCTGCCGGTGGCTTGCCTCTGCGCCATCGCGGTCGGATACGGCTATCTGGAGCAGATTTTCCGCATGGACTTCCTCGCGCTCTTTCATGGCGATCTCTATGTCCAGCGCGGCCTCAAGGAGCAGATCGAGTCGGGTGTCTGGGAGAAGGCCCTGCGCGAAACCGGCTTCGTGCTGCGCGGTCTGGAAGACACGATGACCGCCACCTTCTTCAACACCGCCTTCTTCGGCGATGCGCTGCCCCGCATCTTCCGCAATGGCGGGCCGAATTTTCATCCGATCAGCTATGCCTATATGCTCAGCCTGTCTTCCGCCTGGCTGCTCTTTCGCGGGCGATGGCTGCTGCCCTTCGCAGCCTTCCCCCTGCTTCTCGTCATCGGCTCCAAGGGCGCAGCCTTCTTGCTGGTCGTCGCTCTGGCCGCCCGCATGACCTATCGTCCTCCCCGCGCCCGATTGACCCTCTCGCTCGTGGTACTGGCCGCGACCGCCTGGACGGCCGCGGCCACGGCCTATGGCGCCCGGCATGGCGATTACCATGTGCTCGGCCTGATCGCCGGACTACGCGACTTCCTCGGCAACCCACTCGGACAGGGCCTCGGCATCGGCGGCAACCTGTCCAGCACCAGCATCAATCTGGACTGGGACCGGGCGCAGGGTGAAGGAGCCGCAGCGGTACCCGTCGAAAGCGCCGTAGGGGTGATGCTCTATCAGATGGGGATCGGCGGCTTCCTCTTCTTCGGCTTTCTCGCCGCCCTGGCGACGACCGCCGGCCGGCGGCTCATAGAGACCGGCCGGCCGGATTTTCTCTTCGCCTTCGTGGCGGTGGTCACAATCTCGGCCAATGCGGTGCTGCAGGAGGAGGCTTTCTTCTCGCCGCTGGCACTCGGTCTTGCCCTGCTGCTCACCGGCGTCTCCTTCGGCACGCATATCCGCGAGACAGCGGAACCGCTTTACTGCGAATAGCGCAAGAGCAGATAGAACGCGCGGGGATTGGTCGTCAGATAACGCCATAACAGCCGGCGCGGCTCCATCAATGCCCGCCAGAACCACTCCAGGCCCACCCGCTGCATCCAGAGCGGCGCGCGCGGCGTCTTGCCGGCCAGATGATCGAACAGACCGCCCGCCGTCTTGATCACCCCGACGCGATCGAGGCGGCTCAGAAAATCGCGCACGAACAGCTGCTCGCGCGGAACGCCGAGGCCGAGCCAGAGAATGTCGGGCGCCAGACGGTTGATCTCCTCCACCTTGTGCTCAAGCGCGGCACCGGTCAGATAGCCGTGGCTGCGTCCCGCAATGAGGAGAGCAGGATAAAGCCGCTGCACCGCGGCCGCAGCCCGGCTGTTTTCCAGCTCACTCGCGCCGAACAGATAGAAGCTCACCCTCTCTCGTTCCGCGATCTTCGCCACGTCGTGAAAGAGGTCCGTCGTCGCCACACGCTCGGGCAGTTTTTTCCGGCAGAGCCAGCGCGAGGCGAAAACCAGCGGCTGACCATCTGCAAGGATCTGGTCGGCGCTCTGGAAGAGTTGGGCGATGGCCTTGTCCGCATGGATCCTGGCGAGGACTTCGCCATTGGCCGAAGTGGAATAGAAGGGTTTGCGGTCCCGCCGGTGCGCCGCGGTGATGAGCAGCCCCGCCGCAGTCCGGCGGTCGACCGCTGCAATCTGCACGCCGCCGAGCGTGACCTGCGGAACCGGTGCTGCCGGAGCGACAGGGCCGGCACCCTGCATCCCCTCCATGTCCCCAGCAGGATTGAGGGACGGGGGGCGCAATTCAATTCTATTTATGCGTGTATATTTTGGCGAAATTCCGTGCCGAGCACCTTTGTCGATCTCATCCATGATAATCACCTCCGGTTGAGATGATTTAGATCATGCCACCATAAGAGTTAAGCAAATCGTCAATAATTGGTTAAATGGTAAAAATGGAGTAAAGCTTTAAAAATCCTATAGTTGCGCCGCCCCAACGAAGAGCCTCAGAAAATCTTCAGTAAGATGCTCTATATATTTCATAATTTACAAATCTTAGATCTGCAATCGAACAACAACCTGGGGAGGGCGAAATGCTCGAAAATAAAATGCAACCTAAGGGTGATTTTCGCCCGAAAATCAACAAATCAACAGAAAGTTGCAGAACAGATTGCGCCGGCGTTCGGTAGCGCCCGGAAAATCACCCTCATAAAGTGCGACGATATCGTGCGAAAAATCACTTCAGCCGCACGTCGAGACCAAAAGCCTCGGCGATGACGATGGTCTGATCGATCGTATTGATCGCCCCCTTCAAGTGAACGTCTGCTGGATTGATGGCACGCAGATCACTGCCGCGAAGATCGCAGGCGGTGAAGTCCGCTCTCTCCAGCAAGGCGCCGGAGAGATCGACATCGCGCATCGATCCGGCCTTGCAGAACGCACCCGTAAGATCGGCTTCCCGCAGCCGGGTATCCTTGAAGACAGCGCGGGCGAGCACCGCCCCGGACAGGCCGGCGAAGGATCAGTCCCCACCCGAAACATGCATCTGGTCGAAATCGCAGGCATCGAACATGCTGCCGACCAGCTTGCATTCGGTAAAACGGCTGTCGAAGAACTTGCAGGAGACGAAGGTGCAGTTGACGAAGGCGCTCGCCTGATGCGTAGAGGCATTGAAGCGGGCGCGGCGGAAGGTGCATTCCTGAAACACCGCACCGAGCGTCTGCGCTTCGCTCATGTCGAGATCGGTAAATAGCGTCTTCTCATGGCGCTCGCGCTCGATCAGCCTTCCATACCAGTCCGCACCGGCAATCGTGATCTCGGTTTTCGGCAGCGCCTCGCCATATCGTCGTTCCGCCATCGTCGTCCGCCCGGTGATTCTCGTCTGACCACGATAGGCGTAACGGTGGAGGTGATGAAGAGGCTAAGCTTAGACGCGCGCGGCGTGCAGATAGGTCTCGGCGATATCGGCGACGACGGACAGCGCCAGTGCATTTGCATCCCGCGCCTTGTCGAAAATGCCGATCGGCGCCTTGATGCGGGCAATATCGTCTTCGCCGTGGCCGCGTTGGCGAAGTGCATCGCAGCGCTTGGCATGGGTGCGGCGGCTGCCGAGCGCACCGATATAGAAAGCAGACGAGGCAAGTGCGGCGTCGAAAAGCGGCAGTTCGCGGTCGATGTCGTGGAAGAGCAATACGACAGCCGTGTCGGCATCAAACTGGTCGGGCGACGGCGCTTGGCCGCGCTCGATGGTCACGACCTCGTAACCGGAAGCCGCCGCGATGCGCGCCACCGCGCCCGCTTCCATCGGCGTGCCGGCCAGAAGCAGGCGGGGCTTCGGGCGGTAGGTGCGCACGAACGTATCGCCTTCCCAGCCACTGGCGCCCTCGCCCGGCTCGAAGGACAGAGCCTGCGTGCCGGGATGGTAGCGCAAGCGCATGGGGCTGCGGCGCCGGAGCGCCGTCAGGGCGCGGTGCAGCACCGTACCGTCGCGCAAGACATGGATGGCAAGCGTGATGCCGCCGCCGCAGGGCAACACGATATCGAAGAAGGGCGAGCCTTCGCCGAGGCGGAGATTGCGGTCCATGCCCTTCCTGATGGCAATGACGGCGTCGGCGGCGACGGCCGCTTCCGTGCAACCGCCGGAGACGAAGCCGCAATAGAGGCCGTCATCCCGCACCGCCATCTGCGCGCCGATGGCACGGGCGGCACCGCCACGAATTTCGACCAGCGTGACGAGGGCTGCGGCGTGTCCGTCATCCAGTGCATCGGCGGCGAAAGCGAGAATGCCGATCACATCGTCGGAGAGGAAGGCGGCGCGGGGTTCGGGGGCGATCCATTCCGGGCTCTCGGCGATGCGGGCGGCCATGTCATTCCCCTCCTTGCATTCCTTCCCAGCGGCGGACGATGCCGGGGTCGAGATCGAACAGGTCGAGCACCCGGCCGACCGTGTGATCGACCATCTCTTCCAGGCTCTTCGGCTTGGCGTAGAAGGCCGGCACGGGCGGGTAGATGATGCCACCCATTTCCGTGACCTGCGCCATGTTCCTGATATGGCCGAGATGCAGCGGCGTCTCACGCAGCATCAGCACGAGGCGGCGGCGCTCCTTCAGCACCACATCGGCGGCGCGCGACAGAAGATTGTCGGTCGTGCCCGTGGCGATCTCGGCCATCGTCTTCACCGAGCAGGGCGCGACGATCATGCCGAGCGTCTTGTAGGAACCGGAGGAACAGACCGCACCGATATCCTTGTTGGAATGGGTGGTGGTCGCCAGCGCTTCCAAATCCTGCTTTGTGAAATCCGCCTCGGCCGCGAGCGTGATGCAGGCGGCACGCGACATGATCAGATGCGTCTCGATCTCGAGGTCGCGCAGCACTTCGAGGATGCGCTTGCCGTAGATGACCCCGGACGCCCCCGAAATGCCGACGATCATGCGTCTTGGCCGCGTCATGACCTGTTATCCCGCTGATTTGAGGAGGGCCGCGGCGCGGGCAGATGCCTCGTCGCTGATGCGGGCGCGCACGCCATGGAAATTCGGCCCGCGCGTGGCATCGAGGCCCATGCGCGAGGTCGTGCCGATGCCGCTCGCCGACGGGTCGAGCGCATTGCCCGGCAGACCCTCGATGATGACGACATCCTTATGCGGTTGGAAATGGGTGGCGAGCGCCCAGAGCACTTCCGAATCCTTGGTGATATCGACATCCGCGTCCACCACCACAACGTTCTTCAGATACTGGTCCC
>CBFGOD010000236.1:0-6915 GCA_965650295.1 uncultured Shinella sp.
CTTCGTGCTCGAAGGTGCCGCCAGCGGCCGTGACGTCCCCCTCGACATGAAGCCTGCCCTTGATGTCCAGGCCACCACCATGGAAGCGGAAGACGGATCCGCCGATCGTCTGCACCAGTTCGCCGTCCGCCGCCTGTTCGGGGTGTTCGTTCTTCTTCGAGAAGCCGCCGAGGATGACGCGGGAGGCAAGGCCCAGCTCGCCGTCCGGAGAGAGCACCGTCACGCGCTCGCCGATCGACGGCCGGGAGATCGTCTTGACCGCACCGGAGCGTTCGGAGAACTCGATCCAGGGCGAATGCACCGGCGTGCCTTCCGGGCCAACGTCGACGCGGATCTTGCGCGGATCGTCGGGGTGGTGCTCGACGACTGTGCCCTCGCGCATTTGGTTGAGCAGGCGCCGCTTCAATTCGCGGGTCTCGATCGTCTGGCGGATAAGGTGGCGCTGGAGAAACGCGTCGCTCATACGTCGACCTCCAGCGGATCGACGCGCGGCGTGAACTCCAGGTCGACGGCGGAGGCCGCCTCGGCATAGGCACGATCGGGGCCAACGGTGAAGCAGACCTTGAAAAGGCAGACCCATAGGGCGATGCCCGCCTCTTCCAGTTCCTCACCGGCGGCGATATCGATCGCCACGTCATGGCAGAGACCGACGCCAGGTATCGCCGGCCAGTCGCTGTCCTCGTTGGCCTGGCCGGGGGCAAAGCCGTTCAGCGTACCCGCAATATCAAGCGCGAGCTTGATGGCCTTGTCCTGGCTGTCGAGGTTGCCGCCTTCCGATGCAATGACGGCGGCGGCGAACGGTACCGTCAGTTCTGTTTCGCCGTTCGGCTGAAGGCGCGGCACGATCTTGCCAAACGGCCCCACGCGCAGCGCCGGCGAAAAGACGACGAGATCCTTGATAGCTTCGATCGTCATGCGGCCATGGTGGCGGCCGACGTCGCGGAATTCGGGGTGAGCCGCTGCCAGAACCTTGACCAGGCGCTCGTTGACTTCAACCAGCATCGCCGGCGCTCCTCACGATAAAGCCCTCGGTAAAGCTGACGATCTCGGTCGCGTTCGCTCCGGAGATGCCGGCATAGGTGCGGGCTGGGATGTGAACCTTCTTCGCCAGGACGAAGTCTCCGCCGACGCTGAAGGCCAAGGCGTTCTTGGATTTTGGGATGATGTCGCCGCCGAACTGGTGAATGCCGGCATAGATCAGGTTCGAGCCGACCTCGACCTCGGCGCCGCCCACTTCGTGGTGGATGCTGTCATCGAGCGCGCCCGACTGAAACAGCGTCGATGTCCCTTCAGCGTTCGCCTTCCAGGCCTCGCCTGCAGGTGACGTCTTTTCCGATCGGATACGGCGCTGGGTCTGGGATGTGACGAGCGACCCCAGCTCGTCGAGATACTGCGGCACGTTGGGCGACGCGATACGGGCAATGACGGCGGCGGCTTCGTTAAAGCCGCTTGCAACGATCCTTACGGCCATCTCAAAGGATCTCCGTCTTCCGGGTGAAGTACCGCTCGCGGGAGATAACAAAAACGTCGTTTGAGCCTGTCGCGCCGGGCATGCCGGTATCGGGCGTGTCGGCCGGTTCGTTGCCTGCGAGAGTGACGTCGCCCTTCGAGACCTTCTCGAAGAGCTTCATCGCGTCGTCATAGCGCTTGCGCATCTCCTCTGTCGGCGTGATCGGGTTGCGCGCCAGCATATAGACGGCGACGTCCATGACGGCCGAGACCATGAAGTCGGGCGGGCTCGCCAGCGGAACGCGGTACTTCTTGTCGATGTAGCTGTTGGCCAGGCTGGTGGCGCGGACGAGGGCCGCATCCAGGGTGGCGTCATTGCGCTGGCGCGTGCCCTCGCGGTCGGAAAGTTTCAGGATGAACCCCGTGCCGTGGGCCAGCTCCAGATCGGCAATGGTCGCATACTGGGTCATAGGCTTCATCCTTCGTGGAAATTGCCGCTGTTCCCGGTGGTCCCGTAGGGGCTTTCAATCCACTCGGTGGGCTTCAGGTGTCGCCGCGCACGACGCTGGCGGCCTCCTATCGCGGCGCTCCCGGCCGGTATTTCAGCGAACCGGGCGGAGTTCCTTTTCGGCTTCCAGCGCCTTGAGCTGGTCCTCGCTCAGTTTATCGAGGTCTACGGGGATCTCCTGGCCGGCCGGGAAGCGGATGCCGGCGCGGCGGATGCCGTTGACGGACATGAGCTTGACGGTGCGGCCGGGGCGTTCTTCGTCGCCGGCGTCGCCCGGCTTGTTGTCGCCGGCATTCTCGTTCTGGTTTTTCGGGGCCATGTAGCTTTCTCCTTTGCGGGTCTCGGGAAACGGGTGCGCCACCCGTTTCCGGAAACCCGCCGGCGGCCGAGAGGAAAGCCGCCGGCGGAAGGACGCCGCGCACGGCGCCTGGGTCAGGGAAGCCAGGGAACGACGAGGACTTCGACCTTCTTGAACATCGGGTTGTCCTGGCCGTTGGCGAGGCGCTGGACGTTGATGATTTCGTCGGCGCGGTCCTCGTTGCTGGGGCCGACCACCAGGAGGTTCGGCACGATGCCGCCGGGCTTTCCGCCGTCGCGCTTCACCTTCTGCATGCTCGTGCGAGCCGACTTGAAGTTGGTCATGGTCAGTTCTGCCTCCGAGCCGAAACCGAACTGCCAGAAGCCATAGCCGCCGGCGCCGCGCGCACGGGTGCCGTAGCGGAATTCATCGCGATTGAAGACGTCGTCGGAGGTCTCCGGATCGTCCTTGATGATCAGTTCGGGTTTCGAGCGCTCCTGATAGATGAGCGGCTTCAGGGTGCGGTTGGTCGAGAGCAGGAACCACGGATCCGAGGAGCCGGCCTGGCGGTTGGAAACCGAGTATTCAACGCCGTCCTTGTCCATGACCGGATGGTCGGTGTCGAAAAAGTACTGGCCGTCGTAGCACTTCGAGGTGAAGCCGTTGGGCAGGGTTTCGAGGTAGATCAGCTCTTCGGGCAAGTTGGCGGCATTCTCGCCCATCATGGCGATGGCCGTGGAATACGTGCCGTACTGATCGTCCTCGATGGCGGTGCGGGGCACTGCGACCGTTTCTTCGTACTTCTTGTTCCGAAGCTGGTAGGCCTCGTCACCGAGGTTCTTGACGAAGCGCTCGCCGACCCACTCACGCATGCCGGAGAGATCCTTCATCCAGCCGTACGTTTCGATGAGCGTCGTCGAGGCGATGACGGTGGCGACGCGCTGATAGGACGGCGCGACAGCGCTGAAGGCGCCACGGAAGGCAGTCTTGTAGCCCGTGTTCAGAAGGGAAAGGTTGGACTTGTTGATAATCATCGGTCGATGCTCTCGCGAGAGTTGGGGGTTGCGGCCGATCAGCCGATGGAGACCCAGACGCCGCCGGCGTCGAGATCGAAGCACTTGCCGGCAACGGACTGGGTGTTGCCGCCGGCGTTCGTCGCCGACACGGTTTCGTCATCGACGATGAAGACGTCCTTGCCGATCGATGCGGCGGTGACCGGATCGCCGGCTGAATTCTTCAGGTAGAAGGGGCCGCGCCGGATCTTCGCCTTGATGGCGCCGGCCGCACCGCCGAGATTGTCGGCGGTCTCCTGGGCAACGCCGAGTGCCACCAGGCCGGTTGCGGTGCGACCAGGCGCGGCAACGCCGGCGTCGTTGACGGCGATCGTGCCCTGCCAGATGCGGGTGTTTGCCTTGACGCCAATCTCGCGATCGTCGCCCTGGCGGGTGATGGTGTTGCGCGGTCCTGCGGCGGCCATGCGATATTTCCTTTCAGAGGGGCGCCGTCATCGGTCGCCGTTTCGGTTTCCGGTTTGGTCTTAGGCCGCGTCGTCGCGGGTTTTGCGGAAGTCCTCTTCCTTGAGGCCGAGGCGGCGGCACATCGCGACTTCGGCATCGGTGAGGGCTGCTGACTTCAGAGTTTCGGCTTCGCGGGCGGCCTGTCCTTCACCGGGCTTGACGATCGCAGCCATGCGGGACAGGCGCTCCTCGTACTTCGCGACCCCGATGGCGCGGCAAAGCTCGATCTCGCTATCCTTCACGGCGGGGATGACCTTGCCGCCGGCAATGGCGCCTTCGACGGCGGCCGTGACGGCGCGGTCGAGGTCTGCGCTTTTCAGGGTCTCGATCTCGGTTTTCTGCTGAGAGCAAAGCTCCACGACGGCGTCGTGATCCTTGCGGGCGACGAAGAGCTGCGGGTCAGGCTTCTCGGCCTTGCGGGTGAGCAGCTCGGTGTCCGTCTTGTTGGCGCCGATCTTGGACAGGATTTCCGCTTCGGAAGCGGCCTCGGCCAAGCCGAGGGCAAGCGCGATGGCTTTCAGCATGTCAGTTTCCTTTTCGGGTTGATCGCGGCGCAGGAGCGCCGGCAGGTAAAGCGCGGGGTCATTCGTCAGGGCGACGGACGAAATCCGGGCAACGTTGCGCTTCTCGTCGGGGTGAACGACGGGGGAAATGTAGCGGTAGGCTTTGCTCTCGACGGCGGCGCGACCGTCCGCGTTCCAGGACACATGCCCCCAGATCGCACCATCGCGCACGTCGACGTCATCGACCCAGGCGACGGCCGGCGCCGAGAGACCTTCCGGTGCGCGAAGGTGCGTCGCATGTTCATAGTCGACGGGCATGTCCTTGCGGTCGTCACGGAAGGCGGTCACGACGGCGTCGGGCGTCAGGTTCGTGAATTCGCGGCCATCGCGCGCGACAATCTCGCCGGCGGGGACGAGCAGGATCCAATCCGGCGCGGCGTTGCCTTCCGGAAGGAGTTGCGAGCAGAGGATGGCGGCGAGAAGCTTTGACATGGCCGGACCATCGGCGATGGCGGCCATAAAATAGAGGGTCCAAAAATGGACCCCTATCACCAGTCTGGGGGAAATACCCGGCGCGAATTCTGCGGGCCGGATGGTGAAAACCTAGTCCAGCCGGCGCGTCGCCGCAAGGGGCATCCTTCAGCGCGGGCGCAAATCATTTTTAAGGGTGGATTAAAGGCCGCTGAAGCGTTTTTCCGTGTCGCGGGCTCGGTAGCTCGGATTAAACCTCGATCACGCTTCTGCGGCCGTTATTGCAGGATGATGCCCAGAGATTGAGTTTCGCGGTCGATGCGGGTATTATCTTCGTGCGCGCCGATCAGTGTGCTGTCCGTTTGAGGGCTGGGAGGGATCACGTCCTCCGCGCGCATCAATCCCCCTTTATACGCCCTTCAACACGCCTGACCTGGTCGAGCCGATCGGGACTTGCCGAATGGAATGTGACCAGGCGCAGGAAACCCGAGGCCATTTTGCGCACGGCGCCGACGAAGTAAGTCCCGTCCAGGCGCTTCCAGAATTGCCGGCTCCCGTCCGGCCGCACGATCTTCTCGCCCGCGTCAATCATCGACTGGAATTCGCCGAACCGCTTCAGCTCGGTCATCGCGTGCTTCTCGGTCTTGACCTCGATGGCGCGGTTGCTGACGGAGATCAGCGTACCCTTCGCACCCAGCTCGGCTGACAGCGCCGGCGCGACCGCGACGGGAAGATCCACCTGCTCGGCCATGCGCATGTATGCTTCCGGTGCGCGGCTGTCCCAGAAGTCCGCGATCACTTTCTTGGCCTCGGCGATCGGGGCCTGCCCCAAACGCTCGGACAGGGAGCTGACCAGCGTCTTCGCCCGTGCCTTGCCGGGATTGGTGTGCCAGCCCGGATCGACACCCTCGGGCACCCGTGTGATTTCGCCGGTGCGTTTGTTGCGGAACTCCTTCCAGGTGATGACCGGATCGTCGCTGACGCCCCCTAGCTCGTCGCACTCAAACTGCGAGATCTGGCGGAGGCGGCATTTGCAGCCCCAGCCATTCGGGCAGAAGTGCGTGTCCCAAAATGAATGGTCGACCGGCAAGCGGGTGCCCTGCAGCGCGACATGGTGCGGGCGGTGGTTCTCGCTCGGCCCCAACTCGTAGATGAAATACGGCAGGCCGCCCTTCGTGCGCTGCGCGCGCTCCCACTGGCCGGCAGCATAGGCCGTCCTGGTATTGCCCCAGTAGATCGTTTGAAGGCGGCGCGGACTGCCGAGCTGGACGATCTTCTCCTGGCCATCCGCTGAGTCGACCATCCGCTTTTTGCCCCACCAGCCGAGCGCCTGCAGGCGAGGTGTCAGCGCCTCTCGGAATTGATTGAAAGGCACGCCCTCGCGTACGGCCCGCTCGACCTCCTCGCGCAGCGCCTTGAGCACGTCCATCTCCATGGCCTTGGCGACCGTGAAGGAATGGGCGTGCTCTTCTGCCCAGACGTCCTGCCAATGGAAAGCCGGCTTAAAGCCCTTGCCTTCCAGGTAGGCCATCGCCTCGGGCGGCGGATTGTGACGATGGGCGTTCTCAGCCATCTCGACCGCCGCCCATGATACGGGCAACGAAGGTGGCGGCCGCCAGACGGTTTGTCATGTCGGCCGTGTCGCCCTGGACACCTTCGAGCGCCTTCAGGAAGGAGGTGAAGTCGCCGGCGCCGGCGGCGGCCGCGCGGATCGCATCCATCAGCGGGGAGAGCTGCTCTTCCCACTCGCTGGCCATCTGCTCGCCAAAGCCCTCGGTGACGTCGTCGGCCGCGATCGACAAAGGCAGCGCCGCTTTGTCGAAGAGGCGGCGCAGCGCTTCGGCCGGGTCTTTCGGTGGCGTCTCCTTCGGCGGCTCCTCTTTCTTCGCGCCGCCCAGGACTTCCTCGCCCTCGACAGGGTCACGCCAGCCCAGCTTTTCCCGCACCGGCCCCGCCGGGACGATACCGCCCATGTCGACGAAGGTTTTCGTCGCATCCATGAGAAGCTTGATGTCTTCCGGATCCGGTACCGGAAAGGTCACCTGGGGAGGCTCAACGTTGCCCCCGAAATTGAACGCAACATAGGGGTCGATGACGTCGCGCTGCACGGTCGCGGCGAGATCGTCGCCATCGGCGCGCAGGATCAGACGCTTCCATCATGAAGATGTT
>CBFGOD010000237.1:0-6905 GCA_965650295.1 uncultured Shinella sp.
CTTCACCTTCGCCATGCTCATGCTGGTGACGGCCGATAACTTCCTGCAGATGTTCTTCGGCTGGGAAGGCGTGGGTCTGGCGTCCTATCTGCTGATCGGCTTTTGGTACAAGAAGCCCTCGGCCTGTGCTGCCGCCATGAAGGCCTTCATCGTCAACCGCGTCGGCGACTTCGGCTTCGCGCTCGGCATCTTCTCGGTCTTCGTGCTGTTCGGCTCCATCAATTTCGAGACGATCTTCGCCACCGCCGCCACCTACCTGCCGGCTGAAGGCGCTGCGGATGCCGCCGAACCCGTCATCAACCTCTTCGGCATGACGCTCGACAAGTCGCAGGCGCTGACCGCCACCTGCCTGCTGCTCTTCATGGGCGCGATGGGCAAGTCGGCGCAGTTCCTGCTGCACACCTGGCTGCCGGACGCCATGGAAGGCCCGACCCCGGTTTCGGCGCTCATCCATGCCGCAACCATGGTCACCGCCGGTGTCTTCCTCGTTGCCCGCATGTCGCCGCTGTTTGAACTGTCGCACACTGCGCTTCTGGTCGTGACGCTCGTCGGTGCCATCACCGCCTTCTTCGCGGCGACGGTCGGCCTCGTGCAGAACGACATCAAGCGCGTCATCGCCTATTCGACCTGCTCTCAGCTCGGCTACATGTTCGTGGCGCTCGGCATTGGCGCCTATGGCGCGGCGATCTTCCACCTCTTCACGCACGCCTTCTTCAAGGCGCTCCTGTTCCTCGGCGCCGGCTCGGTCATCCACGCCGTCGATGGCGAGCAGGACATGCGGTACATGGGCGGCCTGCGCAAGCACATCCCCGTGACCTTCTGGATGATGACGATCGGCACGCTTGCGCTGACCGGCGTCGGCATCCCCGGCACCGTCATCGGCTTCGCCGGCTTCTTCTCGAAGGATGCGATCATCGAATCGGCCTTCGCGTCGCACAGCCCGATCGCCGGCTTCGCCTTCACGCTGCTGGTCATCGCCGCGCTCTTCACGAGCTTCTACTCCTGGCGTCTGGCCTTCATGACGTTCTTCGGGAAGCCGCGCGCTTCCGCCGACGTCATGCACCATGTCCATGAATCGCCTGCCGTCATGCTCGTCCCGCTCTATCTTCTGGGTGCGGGCGCCGTTCTGGCCGGCTACTTCTTCGTGGAGTATTTCTACGGCCACCACTACGACGAATTCTGGCAGGGCGCGCTCTTCACGGGTGCTGAAAACCACCTCGTGCACGAGTTCCACAATGTGCCGAAGTGGGTGAAGTGGAGCCCGTTCGCCGCCATGGCCATCGGCTTCGTCACCGCCTGGTACATGTATATCCGCTCGCCGGAAACGCCGAAGGCGCTGGCCGAGCAGCATCGTGGTCTCTACCAGTTCCTGCTCAACAAGTGGTACTTCGACGAACTCTACGACTTCCTCTTCGTGCGCCCCGCCATGTGGCTCGGCCGTACGCTGTGGAAGAAGGGTGACGGCGCCGTCATCGACGGTCTCGGCCCGAACGGCATTGCCGCCCGCGTCGTCGACGTTACCGACCGTGTCGTGCGCCTGCAGACCGGTTACCTCTATCACTACGCATTCGCGATGCTGCTGGGTATTGCAGCACTCGTTACCTGGATGATGCTCGGGAGCTCCCTCTGATGACCGATTGGCCCATTCTTTCAGCGGTCACCTTTCTCCCGCTCGTCGGCGTGGCGCTTCTGCTGCTGACGCGGGAAGACAGCCCGTATGGCCGCCGCAACATCCTGAACGTCGCGATGCTGACGACGATCGTGACCTTCCTGCTTTCGCTCTTCATCTGGGCCGGCTTCGATTATTCGAACCCCGGCTTCCAGATGACGGAAAAGCATGAATGGCTCGGCACCGGTATTGCCTACCATCTCGGCATCGACGGCATTTCCATGCTGTTCGTCATCCTCTCGACCTTCCTGATGCCGTTCTGCGTGCTCGCAAGCTGGCATTCGGTCGAGAAGCGCCTGAAGGAATACATGATCGCCTTCCTGCTTCTGGAAGTGTTCATGGTCGGCGTCTTCGTGTCGCTCGACATCGTTCTCTTCTACGTCTTCTTCGAAGCGGGCCTCATTCCGATGTTCATCATCATCGGCGTGTGGGGCGGCAAGGATCGCGTCTACGCATCCTACAAGTTCTTCCTCTACACGCTGCTCGGCTCGGTGCTGATGCTGCTCGCCATCATGGCGATGTACTGGCAGGCCGGCACGACCGACATCACGGAACTGCTCGCCTATAACTTCCCGGCCCATATGCAGACCTGGCTGTGGCTCGCCTTCTTCGCCTCGTTTGCGGTGAAGATGCCGATGTGGCCGGTCCACACCTGGCTTCCCGACGCGCACGTTCAGGCGCCGACGGCAGGTTCGGTCATCCTGGCCGGCGTGCTCCTGAAGCTTGGCGGCTACGGTTTCATCCGTTTCTCGCTCGCCATGTTCCCGCTGGCCTCGGACTATTTCGCGCCCTTCGTCTTCACGCTGTCGGTCATCGCCATCATCTACACCTCGCTGGTGGCGCTGATGCAGGACGATATCAAGAAGCTGATCGCCTATTCGTCGGTCGCCCACATGGGTTATGTCACGATGGGCATTTTCGCGGCGAACATGCAGGGCCTGCAGGGCGCCATCTTCCAGATGCTGTCGCACGGCATCGTCTCCGGCGCGCTCTTCCTCTGCGTCGGCGTGGTTTATGACCGGCTGCACACGCGCGAGATCTCCGCTTACGGCGGCCTCGTCAACAACATGCCGAAATACGCCGTCGCCTTCCTGATCCTGACGATGGCCAATGTCGGTCTTCCCGGCACCTCCGGCTTCGTCGGCGAAATCATGACGCTGGTCGGCGCCTTCCGCGCCAACACCTGGGTCGCGTTCTTCGCCACGACGGGCGTCATCCTCTCGGCCTCCTATGCGCTCTGGCTCTACCGCCGCGTGATCTTCGGTGCGCTGGAGAAGGAAAGCCTGAAATCGATGCTCGACCTGTCGGGCCGCGAAAAGGCACTGCTTTATCCGCTGGTGATCCTGACGATCTTCTTCGGTGTCTATCCGGCACCGGTCTTCGATGTGACGGCGGCCTCGGTCGACGCGCTTCTCAATCAATACTCCGCGGCTCTGCAAGCAGCGCAATCCGTTGCGCTCACGGCGAACTGAGGACGGGACCAAGACATGACCGCTGATACTCTCCTTGCCAGCCTTCAGCTCTCGACGCCCGAGATCATTCTCGCCGTCGGCGGCCTGGTCCTTTTGATGATCGGTGTGTTCTCGGGCGAGCGCTCGGGCACCACCGTCACCGGCCTTGCCGTTGCCGTTCTCATCATCGCGGGCCTCTGGCTGGTGCTCGCGACCGGCGAAGGCCAGGCCTATGGCGGCGCCTTCGTGTCGGATGCCTTCGCCAAGTTCATGAAGGTGCTGGCGCTGATCGGCTCCATCACCGCCATGGTCATGACGGTCGGCCATGCCCGCTCGCAACAGCTCGACCGTTTCGAGTTCCCGGTGCTGATCGTGCTCTCGACGCTCGGTATGCTGCTGATGATCTCGGCCAACAGCCTGCTGTCGCTCTACCTCGCGCTGGAACTCCAGTCGCTGGCGCTCTACGTCGTCGCCGCGATCAACCGCGACAGCCTGCGCTCGACGGAAGCAGGCCTGAAGTATTTCGTGCTCGGCGCGCTCTCCTCGGGCATGCTGCTTTACGGCATGTCGCTGGTCTATGGCTTCACCGGCCATATCGGCTTCCAGGACATCGCGGCTGCGCTCACCGCCGAGGGCCGTTCGCTTGGCCTCGTCTTCGGTCTGGTGTTCATCCTCGCTGGCCTTGCCTTCAAGATCTCGGCCGTGCCGTTCCACATGTGGACGCCGGACGTCTATGAAGGTGCGCCGACCCCGGTCACGGCCTTCTTCGCCGCGGCCCCGAAGGTCGCCGCCATGGCCATGCTGGTGCGCATAGTCATCGAGGCCTTCCAGCCCGTCGTCGCCGACTGGCAGCAGGTCATCGTCTTCATCTCGATCGCCTCCATGCTGCTCGGTTCCTTCGCGGCGATCGGCCAGAAGAACATCAAGCGCCTGATGGCCTATTCCTCGATCGGCCATATGGGCTACGCGCTCGTAGGGCTTGCCTCCGGCTCCATGGCCGGCGTGCGCGGTGTCGCGCTCTACATGCTGATCTACATGGTCATGACGCTCGGCACCTTCGCGATCATCCTCGCGATGCGCCGCAAGGACGGCGAGAATGTCGAGGAGATCAGCGATCTCGCCGGCCTCTCTTCGACCAACCCCTTCATGGCCACCGTCCTGACGATCCTGATGTTCTCGCTCGCCGGCATCCCGCCGATGGCAGGCTTCTTCGCCAAATACTTCGTCTTCATGGCGGCCATCGAGGCGCAGCTCTATGCGCTGGCCATCATCGGCGTGCTCTCGTCCGTCGTCGGCGCCTACTACTATCTCCGCGTCATCAAGGTGATGTGGTTCGATGAGGCGACCGGCGAATTCGCCCGCACGGCAGGCGAGCTGAAGCTGGTCTTCGGCCTCTCCGGCCTGTTCGTTCTCGGCTACGTGCTGATCGGTGGCCCGATCGGCAATGCGGCCGAAGCCGCGGCGCGGACCTTCTTTTGAGCAGGTCCGATAGCGCTGGCCGGATGTCGCTGGATGACTTCAGGCACGAGGCGCTGGCCGAGGTCGGCTCGACCAATACGGAATGCCTGGAGCGCGCCCGAAAGGGCGCGCTTTCCGGTCTCTGGATTACCGCCGACCGTCAGGTGGATGGACGGGGCCGGCGCGGTCGCGCCTGGTTTTCCGAGCCCGGCAATCTCTATGCCTCGCTACTTCTGATCGAAGCGGCGCCGATGGAGCGGCTCGGCTCGCTGCCGCTTGCCGTCGCGGTTGCCGTGCAGGATGCCGTCAGCCGCGTCATGCCGCTCAACGCGCCGGAAGTGCTGGTCAAGTGGCCGAACGACATCCTCATCGAGCGCCGCAAGATCTGCGGCATCCTGATCGAGGGGGAAACGCTGCCCGATGGCCGGCACGATCTCGTCATCGGCATCGGCATCAATGTTGCCGTGGCGCCGGATGCCGGCCTCTATCCCGTGGCGACGCTGCGTGATTTCGGCGTCTCGGCTTCCCCTGACGAGCTGTTCGCCTATCTCTTCCAGTCGATGGCCGAGACGCTGTCGCTGTGGAACCGCGGACGCGGCATCGGCGCCGTCATGGAGCGCTGGAAACAGGTGGCCGGGGGCATAGGGGAAAACATCACGGTCAACCTTCCCGACCGTTCTATTTCGGGGCGCTTTGCCGGAATTGATGATACAGGTCTCCTCAAGTTGGAGACGGATGACGGCGGCACGCGACTGATCGCGGCCGGCGACGTGTTTTTTGGATAGGAATTTTTGAACCCGATGGCAAAAGAAGACGAACTGGTGTTCCTGCCGCTTGGCGGCGTCGGCGAAATCGGCATGAACCTGGCGCTTTACGGCTACGGCCCGAAAACCAACCGCCAGTGGATCATGGTCGATTGCGGCGTCACCTTCCCGGGACCGGATCTGCCGGGCGTCGATCTCGTCCTGCCCGATATCCGCTTCCTCGCGGAACAGCGCAAGAACCTCAAGGGTATCATCATCACCCACGCGCACGAGGACCACTACGGCGCGCTGAATGACCTCTGGCCTGGCCTCAAAGTGCCGGTCTATGCCTCGCCCTTCACGGCCGGCATGCTGGAAGCCAAGCGCGATTACGAGAAGAGCCGCGTCGAAATTCCGGTAACGATCTTCAAGCAGGGCGACCGCATCAATGTTGGTCCCTTCGAGATCGAGGCGATCGGCGTCAACCACTCCATTCCCGAGCCGATGTCGCTGGCGATCAAGACGCCGCTGGGCACCGTCATCCATACCGGCGACTGGAAGATCGACCTCGATCCCTCGCTTGGCCCGCTGACCGACGAGACCCGTTTCCGCAAGCTGGGCGACGAGGGCGTGCTGGCGCTGATCTGCGACAGCACGAATGCGGTGCGCGACGGTGTCTCGCCCTCCGAGCGCGAAGTGTCCGAAAGCCTGACGAAGATCATCGAGGCCGCCGAGGGCAGGGTGGGCATCACCACCCTCTCCTCGAATGTCGGCCGTATCCGCTCCATCGCGCAGGCCGCCGAAGCCGCCGGCCGCGAGGTGCTGCTGCTCGGCAGTTCGATGAAGCGCGTGACGAATGTCGCGCGCGACATCGGCCTGATGGAAGGTTTGAAGCCGTTCATCGAGGAAGACGAGTTCGGCTATATCCCGCGCGACAAGGTCGTGGTCATCCTGACGGGCAGCCAGGGCGAGCCGCGTGCGGCGCTGGCCAAGATCGCCCGCGACGAGATGCGCAACGTCGCCTTCACGGATGGTGACACGATCATCTTCTCCTCGCGTGCCATTCCCGGCAATGAGAAGGCGATCAACGACATCAAGAATGGCCTGATCGAGCAGGGCATCAACGTCGTCACAGACGCCGAAGCGCTGGTGCATGTATCCGGTCACCCGCGCCGGCACGAGTTGCAGCAAATGTATGGCTGGACGCGTCCGAAGATGGTCGTACCCGTGCATGGCGAAGCCGCACATCTGACGGCCCATGCCGAGCTTGCCGAACAGTCCGGCATCGCGGACGTGCCGCGCGTGCGCAACGGCGATGTGCTGAAGCTTGCCCCCGGTGAGCCCGAGGTGGTCGATCACGCACCCTTCGGCCGCATCTTCAAGGACGGCAACCTCATCGGCGACTATGACGAAATGGGCATCGGCGACCGCCGCAAGCTCGCCTTCGTCGGCCATGTCGCCGTCAGCATCCAGCTAGACAGCCGCTACGATTTCCACGGCGATCCGGAAGTCGAGCCCTTAGGCCTGCCGCAGTTCGACGACGAGGGCGAGGAAATGGGCGACACGCTCTATGACGCCGTGCTC
>CBFGOD010000238.1:0-6900 GCA_965650295.1 uncultured Shinella sp.
AGGCGCACCGCGCCCTCGGGCAGCGTGAAGGAATCGCTGTGCCATTCGAAGATCAGGAAATTGCCGGCGGCGGCCGACAGCACGGGATCGCCGGCACCGTCCTTGGTGAGCGCAACCTGGCACCAGCCGAATTCCGGATGGGTGCCGATCAGGTTCTCCGCGCCATAGGCCCGGGCCAGCAGCTGGCTGCCGAGGCAGACACCGAGCACGGATTTGTCGGCATCGCCGAAGCGGCGCATCAGAGCGGCGAGATCCGGCAGATAGGCGTGGTTTTCGTCGTCGAGGGCATTCTGTGGACCACCCATGACGACGATTGCGTCATGGCCGGTCTCGTCGGCGGGGATGATGTCGCCGGCATGGGGGCGGCAGATGTCGAGCGTAGCACCCGCTTCCTCAAGGGCCACGCCGATCTGTCCGAGCAGCGTTACCCTGTCGTTTTCCACCACCAGAACCCGCATGCGATACTCCGTTCAATGTCGCGCGAGACAACCATGCCCTTTTGCTTCGTTCAAGGGCCGAGACAGAAAGAACCCGGCTCTTTCGAGCCGGGTCAGGCGGGGAGGATCGACGAAAGGGAGAAATCAGCGGCAGACCTTGATGCGCTTGATGACGACATTGCCGTAGTAGTCGTAGGACTTGATCTTCTTGATGAAGCAATAGGGCTGGTAGTCGTAGCTGTAGTAGCCGGCCTGAGAAGGCGCCGCGAAGGAGACGGCGGCGATAAGGGCAACGGTGGCGGAAACGATGAACTTGCGCATGGGGTCTCTCCTGATCGGTTCGGGATGAGCCTCTCTCATCCGGTGATCAAAAGGTCTCATATCCCCAGGCGCAGCGCTGTTCCCCTCGAAACAGGCTTTTTTCTCCGCAATTCCGGACGCAAAACCGCTTCGCACTTTTGCTGGAATTGCTCAGGGATAAATAACGCCCTTGCGCAGGATGACATTCGCATAGAGCCGCGGCTCGCTGGTCTGGACCAGCGTATGGGCGGCGCGCACGCGGTTGTAGAAATCGGCGCCGACCAGCGGCACGACTACGCGATCCGGCTCGTGGCGGGCGCAGCAGGCGATGATTTCGTGGTGGACGGGATCCAGCGTGTCGCGCTCCTGGCGGAAGGTCGAACGGAAGATCGCCTCCTCGACGAAATCGTCGACCGGCATGACGGAGAGTACGGCGTTGAGGGCGGGGATGAGCGCCACGCCATCGAGGCGGACGAGGCGGCGGGCATGTTCGACGCCGGGATAATTGCCGTCGACGATGGCGATCTCGTCGCCGTGGCCCATGGCGCGCAACGTCGACAGGAGCTCCGGGCTCAGGATGGGGTCGATACCTTTCAACATTCAGGCAAGCTCCTTGAAGAGGACGTTATGATCGGGAAGATAACGGGAAAACAGCGGCAGGCTCGCGCCGCCGACCGAGCGCGCCCGGCTGCCGACGGCACCCTCGACGATCTCGGGCAGGGTGACGCCCTGCAGGTCGAGCCGGGCGACGGCGGCCCGTGTGGCGGCAATGACGCGTTCGCGCACCCAGGCGGGAAAGCCGCCGTCGATGATGACGGCCGAGAAGTCGATGACCGAGGCGGAGGCGACGACCGCCTGGGCGAGCGCCGCCGCCATGTCGTCGATCCAGATCTGCAGGGGCGCGCCGAAATCCACCCAGTCGTCGGGCGAATACCAGACGGGTTTCGGATCGATGCCATGGTCCCGCAGCAGGTTTTCGAGGCGGTAGATCGAGGCGATCTTCAGGAGCTGCACCGTCTCGCCGTTGCGGCCCTGCACGGGCAGCGGGCCGATGGCGCCGGCGGTGCCCGTGCGGCCGGTGAAGAGCGCGGAATTCAGCACCACGCCGCCGCCGATGAAGGAGCCGATGAAGAGATAGAGGAAATCGGGATATTGCGGGCCAAGCCCGAACACCAGCTCGGCGGCGCAGGCGCTGGTGGCGTCGTTCTGCAAGGTCACGGGATAGGGCACGCGCTTGGCGATCTCAGCCTCGAGATCGACGCCGCGCCACTGGTCCATGTCGGCCTGCGGGGCACCGACCTCGCTTGCCCAGCTCCACAGCTCGAAGGGCGCGGCGACGCCGAAGCCGGCGATGCGGGCGCGCTCCTCCGGCGTGATCGAGGCTTCGAGCTCGGCCAGCCCCTCCTCCACGAAGGACAGCAGCGAGCCGGGCATGGGATAGGGAAAGGTCAGCCGCACCTGGCGGCGGATGCCGCCGACGAAATCCATCAAGACGATATCGGCGCTGCGGCGGCCGATCTTCAGACCCAGCGAATAGACCGCATCCGGATTGAGCCGCATCGGCACCGAGGGCTGACCCACCTTGCCGCGCATCGGTTCGCCGCGCATCAACAGCCCCTCGGCCTCCAGTGCGCGCATGATGACGGTGACGGTCTGGGCCGAAAGGCCGCTCCGCCGCGCGATATCGGCCTTGGAGAGGCTTCCGTGCCGGCGCACCAGCGACATGACGAGGCGCTCGTTATAGGCGCGCACGCGCACCTGGTTTGCACCGCCGCTGGGATCGAGGATTTCGGCCGGCGCGGCGGGCGCCGTCGCGGCATGTTTGCTCATCGTCTCCTCCCGTGCCGGTCGCGGCGCAAGGCACCTTTTCCGGTCCTCTTATCGGCTGCCCTTCCGCTCTTCCATCGGAAATGTGACATCCGGGGTCTCCGCCCTATCTTGACCAGAGCATGCCACAACGAATTAATAATTCAATTCGATTTATTTATTGACAGGCATTTCTTTTGGTGTTTTTCTCAAGCTCGGAAGCAGGGTCGGCTGGCGGAGGAGCCGCACGGCCCCCTGCGGCCGGATGGCTCCAGGAGAGGAGCGATCCCGTTTTGTCCTTGGGAGGATACTGATGAAGAAATCGATCATTTCCGCCGCTCTCGGCGCACTCGCGCTCGGCGTGGCCTTCTCGTCGCCGGCAGCCGCCGCCGACACCACTGCCTGCCTGATCACCAAGACCGACACCAACCCCTTCTTCGTCAAGATGAAGGAAGGCGCCGAAGCCAAGGCCAAGGAACTCGGCGTCACGCTGAAGGCCTATGCCGGCAAGGTGGACGGTGATTCGGAAAGCCAGGTCGCCGCGATCGAGACCTGCATTGCCGACGGCGCGAAGGGCATCCTGATTGCCGCTTCCGACACCAAGGGCTTCGTTCCCTCGGTGCAGAAGGCACGTGACGCCGGCCTGCTGGTCATCGCGCTCGACACGCCGCTCGAGCCGCTCGACAGCGCCGACATGACCTTCGCCACCGATAACCTGCTCGCCGGCGAACTGATCGGCAAGTGGGCCGCAGCGACCCTCGGCGATGCCGCCAAGGACGCAAAGGTCGCCTTCCTGGACCTCACGCCCTCGCAGCCGTCGGTCGACGTTCTGCGCGACCAGGGCTTCATGAAGGGCTTCGGCATCGACGTGAAGGACATCAACAAGATCGGCGACGAGGATGACCCGCGCATCGTCGGCCATGACGTGACCAACGGCAACGAGGAAGGCGGCCGCACCGCCATGGAAAACCTCCTGCAGAAGGATCCGTCCATCAACGTCGTGCACACCATCAACGAACCGGCCGCTGCCGGCGCCTATGAAGCGCTGAAGGCTGTCGGCAAGGAGAAGGACGTGCTGATCGTGTCGGTCGACGGCGGTTGCCCGGGTGTCCAGAACGTCATCGACGGCGTCATCGGCGCCACCTCGCAGCAGTATCCGCTGATGATGGCATCGCTCGGCGTCGAGGCGATCAAGAAGTTCGCCGATACCGGCGAAAAGCCGAAAGCCACCGAAGGCAAGGACTTCTTCGACACGGGCGTCGCGCTCGTGACGGACAAGCCGGCAGCAGGCGTCGAGTCCATCGACACCAAGGCCGGCAAGGACAAGTGCTGGGGCTGATGCCCCCGCCGGCCCGGTTTGACCGGGCCGGCCATCCGCCATGGACGGATCGGGTCGCGACAAACGCACCCTTGTTTTGACAATCGCGAAAAGACGTGGGCACCTTTCTCCCCAGCGATCAGCGGCATGGTATCGTGCTGCTGCACGGAGAAGGCCGCCCGAAGAAGACGGCAGGTGCGCAGAACGCGTCTCTACCGATACGTCCACGCACCCATTTTATCCGGCACTGCCGCGACGGTCGGCATCGGAAGGGGAGGAAAAGGATCATGAGTGAGACAACGACGGCCACACCGGCCTCGCAACCCTCGCAGGAATTCGAGAAGGTACTGACCGGCAGCGCAACGCGGGTCGCGTCCTTCGATACGCATGACAAGACACCCATTCAGAAATTCCAGCATTTCCTGCACGGCAGCCCGTCTGCCGTGCCGCTCATCGTGCTCGTGCTGTCGGTCGCGGTGTTCGGCGCCATTCTCGGCGGAAAGTTCTTCTCCGCCTTCACCATGACGCTGATCCTCCAGCAGGTGGCGATCGTCGGTATCGTGGGTGCTGCCCAGACGCTGGTCATCCTGACGGCCGGCATCGACCTTTCGGTCGGCGCCATCATGGTGCTGTCCTCCGTCGTGATGGGCCAGTTCACCTTCCGCTACGGCCTGCCGCCCGCCGTGTCGGTCGCCTGCGGCCTCGCCTGCGGCGCGCTCTGCGGCTATATCAACGGCCTGCTCGTCGCCCGCATGAAGCTGCCGCCGTTCATCGTCACGCTCGGCATGTGGCAGATCATCCTCGCCTCGAACTTCCTCTATTCGGCCAACGAGACGATCCGTTCGCAGGACCTCGCCACGCAGGCGCCGCTGCTGCAGTTCTTCGGCAACAATCTCAAGCTCGGCGGCGCGGTCTTCACCTATGGCGTCATCGCGATGGTGCTTCTGGTGGGCGTGCTCTGGTATGTGCTGAACCAGACCGCCTGGGGCCGCCATGTCTATGCCGTCGGCGACGACCCTGACGCGGCGGAGCTTGCCGGCGTGAACGTCAAGCGCATGCTGGTCTCGGTCTATACGCTGTCCGGCCTCATCTGCGCGCTGGCCGGCTGGGCCCTCATCGGCCGCATCGGCTCGGTCTCGCCGACCGCCGGCCAGTTCGCCAATATCGAATCGATCACCGCCGTGGTGATCGGCGGCCTCTCGCTGTTCGGCGGACGCGGCTCGATCCTCGGCATGATTTTCGGGGCGCTGATCGTCGGTGTGTTCTCGCTCGGCCTGCGTCTCGTCGGCACGGACCCGCAATGGACCTATCTCCTGATCGGCGTCCTCATCATCTCGGCAGTCGCAATCGACCAGTGGATCAGAAAGGTAGCAGGCTGATGGCACTCGAACCCATTCTCACCGCCCGTGGCCTCGTCAAGCGCTACGGTCGCGTCACCGCCCTCGACAATGCCGATTTCGACCTCTATCCCGGCGAAATCCTCGCCGTGATCGGCGACAACGGCGCCGGCAAGTCCTCGATGATCAAGGCGATCTCAGGCGCCATCACGCCGGACGAGGGCGAAATCCGGCTCGAAGGCCAGGTGATCAACTTCCGCTCGCCGATCGAGGCCCAGAAGGCGGGTATCGAGACGGTCTATCAGAACCTCGCGCTGTCGCCGGCACTCTCGATTGCCGACAACATGTTCCTCGGCCGCGAGTTGCGCAAACCGGGCGTCATGGGCAGCGTGTTCCGCAAGCTCGACCGCGGGGCGATGGAAAAGTTCGCCCGCGACAAGCTGTCGGAACTCGGCCTGATGACGATCCAGAACATCAATCAGGCGGTGGAGACGCTTTCGGGCGGCCAGCGTCAGGGGGTTGCGGTGGCGCGTGCGGCCGCCTTCGGCTCGAAGGTCATCATCCTCGACGAACCGACGGCGGCGCTCGGCGTCAAGGAAAGCCGGCGCGTTCTGGAACTCATCCTCGACGTGCGCCGGCGCGGCATTCCGATCGTGCTGATCTCGCACAACATGCCGCATGTCTTCGAGGTGGCCGACCGCATCCACATCCACCGGCTCGGTCGCCGTCTGACGGTGATCAACCCGAAGGACTACTCGATGTCCGACGCCGTCGCCTTCATGACGGGCGCCAAGCTGCCGGCAGAGGCCGTCGCGGCATGATTTCGCCTCCCACCATCGTGGATGCACTCTTGCGGCGCGCGGGAGACGCGCGCCGCTTCCTCGTCGGGCTGGCCGGTCCGCCGGCCGCCGGCAAGTCGACTTTGGCCGAAGCCCTGCGCGACGGCCTTCTTGCGCGCGGCGAGAGCGCCGAAATCCTGCCGATGGACGGCTTTCACATGGACAACGGCATTCTCGCCGAGCGTGGCCTCTTGCCACGCAAGGGCGTGCCGGAGAGTTTTGATGGGCGTGGCTTCGTCGATATCGTGAAGGCGCTGAAACGCACCGAGGGCGAGGTTCTGGTGCCGGTCTTCGACCGCTCGCGCGAACTCGCCATTAATGCCGCCCGCGCCATTCCTGTCGAAACGCGCTTCGTGCTGGCCGAGGGCAATTACCTGCTGTTCAAGGACGCGCCCTGGGACGCGCTCGACGGCGTCTTCGACTTCACCATCTTCGTCGGCCCGCCTTACCCCGTTCTGGAGGAGCGGCTGCGCCAGCGCTGGATGGGCTATGCCCTGCCGGAGGACCAGATCGGTTGGAAGCTCTACGGCAACGACCTGCCGAACGGAAAGCGCATCCTGGAAAACTCCAGGCCCGCCGATCTGCATATCGACATCTTCTGAGGCGATTGTCGTCAGCGCCCGCGGATGCTATCGCAGCCCCAAAATGCGGGAGAGACGCCGATGACCACAGAATTCACCATCCGCCGGCCTGACGACTGGCATCTGCACCTGCGCGACGGCGCCATGCTGGAGGGCGTGATCGGCGATACCAGCCGGCACTTCGCCCGCGCGATCATCATGCCGAACCTCGTGCCGCCGGTCGTAACGACAGCCGATGCGAGCGCCTATCGCGACCGCATCCTCGCCGCCCTTCCCAAGGGC
>CBFGOD010000239.1:0-6832 GCA_965650295.1 uncultured Shinella sp.
CGCTGTCAGCGCCCCGCGGGCCATCGGCTTCCGCGCGGCCGCGCATGTGCAGGATTTCCTGCCGATGTCGAAGCGCGACATCCTGACATTCGATGGCTGCGGGGAAGCCTGGCGGCAGGCGCTGGCGCAGGCCGGGGCCACGCTCGGCGATCTCTCCTTCGTCGAGACCCATGACTGCTTCACCATTGCCGAGCTCATCGAATACGAGGCGATGGGCCTGGCTAAGCCGGGTGAGGGCGGCAAGCTAGCCCTCTCGGGCGAAACGGCAAGGAATGGCCGCCTGCCCATCAATCCCTCCGGCGGGCTGAAATCCAAGGGCCACCCGATCGGTGCGACGGGGGTCTCCATGCATGTCCTGACGGCCATGCAGCTTGCCGGCGAGGCGGGTGGCATCCAGGTGCCGGGCGCCACGCTCGGCGGCCTGTTCAACATGGGCGGCGCCGCCGTCGCGAACTATGTCTCCATCCTTGAACGGAAGCATTGAGACGAGGGCGACCTATGCGACCGCCTTTGCCACGAGGTCAGGGTGCTGCCCGATCACCCGCACATAGGCGACGGCAAAATCCGGGGCGGTTGCGCGGGCCTGTTCCCAATCGCGTAAAGTGCCGACCGGCACACGGAAACGATCCGCGAATTCGGTCTGCGATAGGCCAAGCGTGGTTCTGGTCCTGCGGATCAGTCGGGCGCGCTGACCGCGGTCCATGGCCTCGGCCGTCACGTCGAAGTCTTCGGGATCCGCCGCATCAGAAGGCAGAATGATAGGCTCTTTCTTCACTCTTGTTGCTCCTTCTCACCGAAATGAAGCGGGGCAGATCGTCCCGAAGGATCAGGTGATTTTTGTCCTCGAAGAGGTCATCGCCAAAGCCAAGAGATAGCCCGTGCTTCTCCCGGTTGACGCCGTCCTTTGCGGGATCGAACCTGTTTGTCATAAGGAATCATACGGAAATTCCGTAGATACGGCAAGCGGACGTGCGGGATTCCCGTAGCCTGGCGGAATATGAGGGCCATCGAAATGAACTATCTGATCGTCTTTTTGGGTGCGGGCATCGGCGGGGCCGGCCGGCATGGGGTGAATGTGCTGGCGGCAAAGCTGTTCGGCACGCATTTCCCCATGGGCACCCTGATCATCAACGTGCTCGGCTGCCTGCTGATGGGACTGATCGCCGGCGCCTTCGCCTTCAAGGTCAGCCTGCCGCAGGAGGCGCGGCTGTTTTTGACCACCGGCATCCTCGGCGGCTTCACCACCTTCTCGGCCTTTTCGCTCGATGCGGCCCTGCTCTGGGAGCGTGGCGAGATGGGGCTGGCCGCACTTTATGTCGGCGCGTCGGTTTTTGTTTCGCTGCTGGCGGTCGCCGCCGGACTTGCGCTGACGCGGGTCATGCTCGCAGGAGGTGCAGTGTGAAGGCGTTTCTGACCTCCTGGCAGGTCTGGGCGCTCGGCTCGGCAATCTTCGCCGCCCTGACGGCGATCTTCGCCAAGATCGGCATATCGGAGGTCAATTCCGACTTCGCCACCTTCGTGCGCACCGTCGTCATCCTGCTGGCCATCGCCTTCATGCTGACGCTCGCCGGCAACTGGCAGGCGCCCGGCACGGTGCCGGTGAAGAGCTGGATCTTCCTCATTCTCTCGGGACTGGCGACCGGCGCCTCCTGGCTCTGCTATTTCCGCGCCTTGCAGATCGGCAAGGCCGCGCAGGTCGCGCCTGTCGACAAGCTCTCCGTCGTGCTCGTCGCCGTCTTCGCCGTGCTCTTCCTCGGCGAGCAGCTTTCCACCACGCACTGGATCGCGGTTGCGATGATTGGCGGCGGCGCGCTGCTGCTGGCCTTGCCCATATGAGAGGTTTCTTTTTCAACCCTTTGTAGTCGTTGAAGTTTCATCGAATTGTCACACTAAAGAAACGGATTTTTCAGGGATCGGAAGAGAGACTTCGCGGCATCGTAAAAGCCCCGGAGCACCCCATGTCCGCCGCCGAACTGCTCGCCCTTCGTCGCTTCGGCGATGGCGAGATCGTCACGCTCGCCAAGCTGGTCATCGAAACGGCCTTCCAGCCGATCGTCGAGGCCGCCACCGGTGCGGTCTTCGGCTACGAGTCGCTGATGCGCGGCTTCGATCGGCTGGGTTTCCGCTCGCCGCTCGATCTCCTCGACCGGGCGCACGAGGCCGGCCAGCTTCTGGCGCTGGAGCATATGGTCAACAGCCGGGCGATCGCCGCTTTCGCGGCGCTGCCGGATTTCCGCTCGCGCACGCTGTTCATCAATCTCGATTCCCGGCTGGTGGCTGAGGGTTCCGATCTCGTCGAGCGCCTGGCCGGCCATCTTGGCCGCGCCGGCATTCCGGCCTCCTCGATCTGCTTCGAGATTTCCGAGCGCTTCAACAATGATCAGCTGCCGGATTTCGCCATGCTGGTGCGCAAGCTGCGGCTTGCCGGCTTCAAGCTCGCCATCGACGATTTCGGCGTCGGGCACAATGGCCTGAAGCTGCTCTGCGATCACCCGGTCGATTATCTCAAGATCGACCGCCACTTCATTTCCGGCATGGAAGCGGATGCGCGAAAACGCCATCTCGTGCGCAACACCGTCAACGCCGCCCATGTTCTCGGCATTCGCGTCATTGCGGAAGGCGTGGAGAGCGAGGCCGAATTCATCGCCTGCCGCGAGGCGGGCTGCGATCTCGTGCAGGGCTGGTTCGTCTCACGCCCCGTCACCGACTTTTCGGCGCTGAGCCCCGTCTATGCGCAGGTGGCGCGGGCCGGCGGCACGCGCCGCTCCTCGCGCACGCTGGATAGTATCCTCATCCGCCGCGAGATCGAACAGGTCGCGGTGCTCCGGGAAAACGAGAGCCTGGAATCGGTCTTCGAATTCTTCCGGCGCGATCCTAAACGCACTTTCTTTCCGGTGCTGAACGCCAATGACGAGCCGCGCGGCATCCTGCACGAATATCACGTGAAGGAGTTGAGCTATCACCCCTTCGGCCGCGACCTTCTGAAGAACAAGCTCTACCAGAGGAGCCTGTCGCACTTCGTCACGATGGCGCCGATTGCCGATCTCGATACGCCGGCCGAACAGCTGCTCGACGTCTTCACCGGCATGGGGGGCAATGAATGCGTGATCCTGACGGAGAACCTGCGCTATGCCGGCATCCTCTCGGCCTCGTCGCTGCTCAAGATCATCAACGAGAAGCGCCTGAAGACGGCGGAGGACCAGAACCCGCTGACCGGCCTGCCGGGCAACCGATCGATCCGCGACTACCTGCAGGACAAGGCGCTCGACGGCGACCAGCTGCGCTGCCTGTGCTACTTCGATTTCGATAATTTCAAGCCGTTCAACGATCACTACGGCTTCCACAAGGGCGATCTCGCGCTGTCGCTCTTCGCCTCGCTGCTGCGCCGTGAATTCGTCGGCGAGGATGTCTTCGTCGGCCATGTCGGCGGGGATGACTTCTTCGCCGGCATTTCCGGTCGTTCCGTCGAGGCCGTGCAGGCCATTCTCGGACGGTTGCTTGCCGATTTCGCCCGGGAAGTGCGTTCGTTCTATTCGCCGGAAGACCAGCTGGCGGGCGAAATCCGCGGCCGTGACCGGGCGGGCACGCTGACGAAATTCCCGTTGATGCGCTGTTCGGCGGTCGTGCTGGTGGTGCCGGAAGGGGAGGTCATCGGCGAGGCCGGGCAGATCAGCAGCCGCATCGCGGCGCTGAAGGCGGATGCCAAGGCAAGCGACGGGGGGCTCGTGCTGTCCTCGGCATCCGGCGAAAGGCAGCCTGCGGCGGCTGTCACTCGGTATTCCCAGAGCATTGCCGGTGAACTCTAATTCACCGGAAATGCTCTAGGTTTTGTTTTTGCCGCATTATCCGACACCGAAGCGATCTCGCTTCGGCTGGAAATGCTCCAGAGCTTCCTGTGCCGGAAGCTCTGGGGCGGGTCCTTTGGAACCCGCCCCGTGCCACGTCAGCGAAGGATCTTTACGGTCCTCGCTTCGTGGTTCTTGCCGGACATGTCGAAGGAGATGGCCACCTTCTCGCCGGCCTTCAGTCCAGGGTCGTGAAACCCCTTGGGAAGATGGTAGACGGTGCCATCGGCAAGCGTCAGAGACATCGACGCCTTGTTGTACTCCTTGACCGTACCGGTCGCCGACTTGGCGGCGAGGGCAAGACCGGGGGTGGCGAGAATGGAAACGATGGCGAGATTGGAAAGAAGAACACGCATCTGTGTCGTCCATAATGGCCCCGGGCGGGGCTGAGAAGCCGTCGAGGAGGCGTCGCGTCGCAGCCGTTAAGGGAAGGGCTGCCGGCGCTCCCCGGCTTCGGAGAAAAAGCTAGGCCCGGAAAAATCCGTTTTCAAATTAACAAGATTTAATTTTTGGTGTCGCGAAATGGCCGGAATTTCAGGGCTTTGCGGCTGAAACTTGGCGATGTTCAAGCGCCACGTGATGTCGCAGCAATCGAGCTCAAGCGATTCAAAAGATTCGGACTTTGGGCTAGAATCATCAGAGACGATGCGCATCGCAAACATGCGGGGAGGATCTTTCCATGCCGGTTCCATCAACCATGTCCTATATCGCGCTCAGCGAACATGGCGGCCCGGATGTGCTGGTGCTGACCGAGGGCCGAACGCCGCAGCCGCGCAGCGGGGAAATCCTCGTGCGCGTCCAGGCGGCCGGCATCAACCGGCCGGACGTGCTCCAGCGCAAGGGCGATTATCCGCCACCGCCCGATGCAAGCCCGATCCTCGGCCTGGAGATCGCGGGCGAGGTGGTCGCGATCGGCGAGGATGTCACCGGCTATCATATCGGCGACCGGGTCTGCGCGCTGGCCAATGGCGGCGGCTATGCGCAATATTGCACGGTGCCGGCCACCCAGGCGCTGCCCTTCCCGAAGGACTATGATGCCGTGAAGGCGGCGGCGCTGCCGGAAACCTTCTTCACCGTCTGGGCGAACCTCTTCATGATGGCGGACCTGAAGCCCGGCGAAAGCGTGCTCATCCATGGCGGATCGAGCGGTATCGGCACGACGGCGATCCAGCTTGCCGCTGCGCTGGGCTCGCGCGTCTTCACCACCGCCGGCACGGCGGACAAATGCGAGGCCTGCCTCGATCTCGGCGCCAGCCGCGCCATCAACTATCGCAGCGAGGATTTCTGCGCCGTCATCGCCGAAGAGACGAACAAGGCGGGCGTCGACGTCATCCTCGACATGATCGGTGCCGCCTATTTCGAACGGAACCTGAAGTCGCTCGCCCGCGACGGACGGCTTTCGATCATCGCCTTCCTTGGCGGCACCTTCGCCGAAAAGGTCAGCCTCGCGCCCATCCTGCAAAAGCGCCTGCGCCTGATGGGCTCGGCTATGCGTCCGCGCACCGTCGCGGAAAAGCAGGCGATCCGCGATGCCTTGCTGGAAAAGGTCTGGCCGCTTCTGGAGGAGGGGCGCATCGCCCCGGTCATCCACGCGGTCCTGCCCTTCGGCGAGGCCGCCGCCGGCCATCGCATGATGGAGCATGGCGATCACATCGGCAAAATCGTGCTGACCTTCGACTGACAAGCAATTCCAGCAAAAGTGTGCAGCGGTTTTGCGTCCGCAATTGCGTGAAACGGAATGGTTTATTCAGCGCAGGTGATGCGGTCGCGGCCGAGATGTTTGGCGCGGTAGAGCGCGCGGTCGGCGCGCTCGAAGAGGTCTTCCGCCGCCGTGCCGCAGAATTCCGCAATGCCGGCCGACATGGTGTAGGCGCAACAGATGTCGGCGCGGTTTTCCGCCCGCGCCATATGGCCGCGCAGCCGCTCGATGGCGTCGATCGCCTGCCGGATGCCGGTGCCCGGCATCAGCACGAGAAACTCCTCCCCGCCGATGCGCGCGAAAATATCGCCGCCGCGCAATTGCTGCCGGCCGGCGGCGGCAAAGTGCTTCAGCACGCGGTCGCCGTTGGCATGGCCGTAGCAATCGTTGATGCGCTTGAAATTGTCGAGGTCGATCAGGACAAGCGATAGGGCCGCACTGTCGCGGAACGCCACCTGCATTTCCGTCTCCAGCCGCTCCATGGCCGCGCGGCGGTTGAAGAGGTTCGTCAACGGGTCGGTATCGGCAGCCAACTGGGCGGCGTCGCGGGCAAGCTGCAGCACGCGCTCGTTGGATTTCAGCATGGTGATGTCGGTAAAGACATGCCACAGCCAGCCGCCCGGCAGCAGCGTCTCGTTGGCGAGGAACCAGCGGTCATCGCTGATATCGATCTCGAAGGTGCGTTGCGGGCTGCTGCGCCGCTTCTTGCAGGCCATGTCGAGAAAGTCTTCGACCGGCATGTTGATCTTCGGGCCGATGCACTTGCCATGGCAATTGCGCATGATGTCGGTGAAGGTGCGCGCGCCGGGCTGCACGTCGAAGAGCTGGCGGAAGGCGAGCGAGCCATAGGCAAGCTCGTCGTCGGGCGAAAACAGCGCGAAGGCGACGCCGGAGGCATCGAGGCCGGACAGAATGAGGTCGGTCGTCGCCCGGTCGCGCAGCAGGGCAAGCGGCAGGATCGTATCGATCTGCGCCATGCCGTTTTCTTTCAGCCAGCCATGTCCGTCGCTCAGCCGCAACCGCTCTTCCTTTCCGGGGCAGAATCATCCGGCTTCGTGCCGAAGATGCATGCCCTTTGTGGCAGAAGGCGGCAGTGCCGCAATCGCGACCGCCTGACGGCGTTAACAAATCCTCAACGCGCAGGCACGGCCTTGTCATGCGGAAGGCCGATGGCGAGCAGGATGGCGAGGGCCGCCGGCAGCGCGAGCAGCGCATAAAGCCAGCGCGCGGCCGTCACCGCACCCTCGATGCCGCCCGGCTGCAAAAGGCCGGTGGAGTTGACGATGAT
>CBFGOD010000240.1:0-6822 GCA_965650295.1 uncultured Shinella sp.
TCGCGCTCGCCGGCATCGACGTGAAGATTTTCGATCCGCATCCGGAAGCCGAGCGCATCATCGGCGAAGTGATGGCGAATGCCGAGCGCGCCTATGGCATGCTCACCATGGCGCCGCTGCCGCCGAAGGGCAAAGTGACCTTCTGCAAGAGCTTGGAAGACGCCGTCCAAGACGCTGACTGGATTCAGGAAAGCGTGCCGGAGCGGCTGGAGCTGAAGCGCGGCGTCATCACCCAGATCGACGCGGCTGCCAAGCCCGATGCGCTGATCGGCTCGTCCACCTCGGGCCTGATGCCGACCGATCTGCAGCGCGACATGAAGCACCCCGAGCGGCTCTTCGTGGCGCATCCCTATAACCCCGTCTACCTGCTGCCGCTCGCCGAGCTGGTCGGGGGCGAGAAGACGAGCAAGGCCACGCTCGAAGCCGCCAAGGCCAAGCTCGCGCCCATCGGCATGAAGGGCGTGATCATCAAGAAGGAAATCGAAGCCTTCGTCGGTGACCGCCTGCTGGAAGCCGTCTGGCGCGAGGGCCTCTGGCTCATCAAGGACGACATCTGCGACACCGAGACGCTCGACGACGTGATCCGCTATTCGTTCGGCATGCGCTGGGCGCAGATGGGCATGTTCGAGACCTACCGCATCGCCGGTGGCGAAGCCGGCATGCGCCACTTCCTCGCCCAGTTCGGCCCTTGCCTCTCCTGGCCCTGGACGAAGCTGACCGATGTCGTCGATCTCAACGACGAGCTGGTCAACAAGATTGCCGACCAGTCGGATGCCCAGTCCGGCGCGCGCGGCATCCGCGAGCTGGAGCGCATCCGCGACCAGAACCTCGTCGGCATCATGCATGCGCTGAAGGCCGGCGACGATGGTAAGGGCTGGGGTTCGGGCAAGCTGCTCGCCGAGTTCGAGGAACACCTCTGGGCCAAGGCCGGCAAGGCGAAGGTCGAGGTTTCCGCAAGCCAACCGCTGCGCCTGATCGACACCAAGGTCAATGCGGCCTGGGTCGACTATAACGGCCATATGACGGAACACCGTTATCTCCAGCTCTTCGGCGATACGTCCGATGCGCTACTGCGGCTGATCGGCGTCGATTTCGCCTATGTCGAGGCCGGCCACAGCTACTACACGGTGGAAACCCACATCCGCCATCTCGGCGAAGGCAAGCTCGGCCAGGCGCTCTACACGACGCTCCAGCTTCTCTCGTCCGATGGCAAGCGGCTGCATTTCTTCACTCGTATCCACGACGCGGCAAGCGGCGACGTGATCGCAACGGCCGAACAGATGATGGTCCACGTCGACTCGAAGGCCGGCAAGAGCGTCGAGGCACCCGCAGAGGTTCTGGCGAAGATCAAGCCGATCGCCGACGCCCATGCCAAGCTGGCAACGCCTCACGGCGCGGGCCGCAGCGTCGGGCAGAAGCACAAGTAGGGCGCAAGCCATACCCCCTCTGCCCTGCCGGGCATCTCCCCCACAAGGGGGGAGATCGGCTTGAGGCAAGGCGGTGCCACGATTCAATCTCCCCCCTTGTGGGGGAGATGGCCGGCAGGCCGGAGGGGGGTGATCACGCGCACCTCCCGTCAAAAAGAATACCGGGAGGAACAGGTATGAATTTCGCATTGACCGACGAGCAGCAGATGATCGTGGATACGGTTCGCTCCTTCGTCGAAACGGAAATCTATCCGCACGAAAACGAAGTCGAGCGCACCGGCCATGTGCCGCCGGAACTCGGCCAGGAAATCGCCCGCAAGTGCAAGGACATCGGCTTCTTCGGCTGCAACATGCCGGAAGAAGTGGGCGGCGCCGGTCTCGATCACACCTCCTTCACGCTGGTCGAGCGCGAGCTTGGCCGCGGCTCGATGGCGCTCACCGTCTTCTTCGGCCGCCCCTCCGGCATCCTGATGGCCTGCAACGACGCGCAACGCGAACAGTACCTTCTGCCGGCCGTGCGCGGTGAAAAGTTCGATGCGCTCGCCATGACCGAACCGGATGCCGGCTCCGACGTGCGCGGCATGAAATGTTTCGCCCGCAAGGACGGCGACGACTGGGTCGTCAACGGCACCAAGCACTTCATCAGCCACGCCAATATCGCCGATTTCGTCATCGTCTTCATCGCGACCGGCGAAGAGGACACGCCGCGTGGCAAGAAGAAGCTGATTACCTGCTTCCTCGTCGACCGCGGCACGCCGGGCTTCGAAATCCGCAACGGTTACGAGTCGGTCTCGCACCGCGGCTACAAGAACTGCATCCTGAATTTCGACGAATGCCGCCTGCCCTCCTCCCAGATCCTCGGCGAGGTGCACAAGGGTTTCGACATCGCCAATGACTGGCTCTATGCGACCCGCATCACGGTTGCCGCCACCTCCGTCGGCCGCGCCCGCCGGGCCTTCGATTATGCCTTGAACTACGCCGCCGAGCGCAAGCAGTTCGGCAAGCCGATCGGCGCGAACCAGGGCGTTTCCTTCAAGCTCGCCGACATGATCACCGAGATCGACGCCGCCGACCTGCTGACACTCAACGCTGCCTGGCGGCTCGATCAGGGCCTGCCGTCGAACCGCGAGATCGCCTCCGCAAAGGTCTATGCCACGGAAATGCTCGCCCGCGTCACCGACGAGGCGATCCAGATTTTCGGCGGCATGGGCCTGATGGACGACCTGCCGCTCGCCCGCTTCTGGCGCGATGCGCGCGTGGAGCGCATCTGGGACGGCACCTCGGAAATCCAGCGGCACATCATCAGCCGTGATCTGCTCCGGCCGCTGGGAGCGTAATCAGAGAATGGTACGCTCCCTCGACCGTCTGATCCGGCCCAAATCCATCGCCGTCTTCGGCGGCAAGGAAGCGCGGCGGGTCATCTTCCAGTGCGACAAGATGGGCTTTTCCGGCGAAATCTGGCCGGTGCATCCGCGCGAGGACGAAATCCTCGGCCGCAAATGCTACCGCTCGGTCGCCGATCTGCCGGGTGCACCGGATGCCTCCTTCGTCGGCGTCAACCGCGAACTGACCATCGGCATCATCAAGGACCTGTCGGCGCGTGGCGCCGGCGGGGCCGTCTGCTATGCCTCCGGCTTCCGCGAGGCCGTCAGCGAACTCGCCGATGGCGACGATCTGCAGAAGGCGCTGGTCGAAGCGGCCGGCGACATGCCGATCCTCGGGCCGAACTGCTACGGCTTCATCAACATGCTCGACGGCGCCCTGCTTTGGCCCGACCAGCACGGCATGCTGCGCATCGACAAGGGTGTGGCCGTCCTTACGCAATCCTCCAACATTGCCTGCAACGTCTCCATGCAGCAGCGCGGCCTGCCGCTCGCCTATATCCTGACGGCCGGCAACCAGGCCCAGACGGGCCTCGCCGATCTCGCCTGCGCCGTTCTCGAAGACCCGCGCGTCACCGCCGTCGGCCTGCATATCGAAGGCTTCGACAGCCTCGAATCCCTGGAACGGCTCGCCCTTCGTTCGCGGGAACTGAAGAAACCGGTCGTGACCCTCAAGGTCGGCAAATCCGAACAGGCGCAGCTGGCCACCGTATCGCACACCGCCTCCCTTGCCGGCAACGACGCCGTTTCCTCCGCCCTGCTCGCCCGCCTTGGCATCGGCCGCGTCGAGACGCTGCCGGAGCTTCTGGAAACGCTGAAGCTGCTGCATGTCGCAGGCCCCCTGCCGAACCACGACATTTCCTCCATGTCCTGCTCGGGCGGCGAGGCCTCGCTGATGGCGGATGCCGGGGTGAAGCGGAAGGTCAACTACCGCGATCTCAGGGATTTCCAGCGCCTGCCGCTGCGCGAAACCCTCGGCCAGATGGTGACGATCTCCAACCCGCTCGACTACCACACCTTCGTCTGGGGTAACCGCGAGAAGCAGACCAACGCCTTCACCACGATGATGCAGGGCGACTACGGCCTGAACCTCGTCGTGCTCGATTTCCCGCGCCTCGACCGCTGCGATGCGGCCGACTGGATCACCACCTGCCACGCCGTCATCGATGCCTCCAAGGCCTCGGGCGCCAATGCCGGTATCGTCGCCTCGATGGGCGAGAACATGCCGGAAGCGACCGCCGAAATGCTGATGCAGAACGGCGTCGTGCCCTTCTATGGCATCGAGGAGGCGCTGGCCGCCGCCGATGTCGCCGCCGGCATTGGCGAGGCTTGGTCGAAACCGCAATCCGCCCCCCTGCTCAAGGCTAGCGCTGGTGAAGGCGAAGCCGTCACGCTGAGCGAACATGACGCCAAGCAGGCGCTTGCCGCCCATGGTTTGTCCGTTCCGCACGGCCTCACCGCCGAGACGGCGGAGGCCGCTGCGGACGCCGCCGAAACGCTCGGTTTCCCCGTCGTGCTCAAGGGTCTCGGGGTCGCTCACAAGACGGAAGCGGGTGCGGTGAAGCTCAATCTGGCGAGCCGCGACGCCGTTCTGGAGGCCGCCAAGGCCATGGCCGGCGTCGCCTCGGGTTTTCTCGTGGAAAAGATGGTGGGAAAGCCCGTCGCCGAGCTCATCGTTGGCGCGATGCGCGATCCCGTCGCCGGACCGGTTCTGACGATCGGCGCCGGCGGCATCCTCGTCGAACTGCTTGAAGATTCAGCGATTTTGACGCTGCCAACCGACGAAAAGACGATCCGCGAGGCCCTTTCCGGCCTCAAGATCGCCAAGCTCCTGAACGGCTATCGCGGCGGCCCGAAGGGCGATATCGACGCGCTTGTCGCCGCCGTCGCATCAGCGGCATCCTATGTCGTTTCAAACGCTTCAATAATCGAAGAACTGGACGTTAATCCCGTAATGGTGCTGCCGGCTGGCGACGGTGTCGTCGCAGCCGATGCGCTGATCCGTCTGAGGAAAAACCCATGACCGGACCGATAAGACAGCGCCGCGAAGGCGGCATTCTGGAAGTCACGATCGATCGCCCCAAGGCGAACGCCATCGATCTCGCGACCAGCCGCATCATGGGCAAGATTTTTGCCGAGTTCCGTGACGACGAGAGCCTGCGCGTCGCGATCATCACCGGCGCGGGAGAGAAATTCTTCTGTCCAGGATGGGACCTGAAGGCGGCAGCCGCGGGCGACGCGGTGGACGGCGACTACGGTATCGGCGGTTTCGGCGGCATGCAGGAACTGCGCGACCTCAACAAGCCGATCATCGCCGCCATCAACGGCATCTGCTGCGGCGGCGGGTTCGAAATCGCCTTGTCCACAGATCTCATCCTCGCCGCCGAGCACGCGACCTTCGCGCTGCCGGAAATCCGCTCCGGCACGGTGGCGGACGCCGCCTCGATCAAGCTGCCGAAGCGTATCCCCTACCATATCGCCATGGACATGCTGCTCACCGGCCGCTGGCTGGATGTGCAAGAGGCGCACCGCTGGGGCTTCGTCAACGAGATCCTGCCGGCCGACAAGCTTCTGGAGCGCGCCTGGGAGCTGGCGCGCCTGCTCGAAAGTGGCCCGCCGCTCGTCTATGCCGCCATCAAGGAAGTGGTGCGCGCCGCCGAGGGCGACACTTTCCAAGGCACCATGAACAAGATCACCAAGCGGCAGTTCCGCACGGTCGATGTGCTTTATTCCAGCGAGGATCAGCTTGAAGGCGCCCGCGCCTTCGCCGAAAAGCGTGATCCCGTCTGGAAAGGACGATAGGAGAGCGCCCCTGCATCGGGCGCAATCCAAAATCTTCCATAAGCCTGGCTTTTGGCAGAAATAGATATTTTAGGGCGTTACACGCGGCCTATGGATAGATAGTTTTATAGATCACGAGCCGCAGGGCGGCAGGAACAGGAGGCTTCCGGGAGACGTGACGAGACCGGCATCTGCACAAAAAAGCCGGTTGTAAGGTTGCCTTAAAGGCAAAAAACAGAAATTCTGCCAACCATAACGACAAATGCCCAAAATGGGCGCAGCAAAGGGAACAGGGGAATGACTGACTACACCAAATACCTCACCGACCAGGTTTCGCTCGGCAAGATGAACCGCCGCGAATTCATGGGCCGCGCGGCCGCCTTCGGCGTCACGCTCGCCCTTGCCGGCACGATGTTCGACACCGCCGCCAAGGCGCAGGAACCGAAGCGTGGCGGCAACCTCAAGCTCGGCCTCGAAGGCGCAGCCGCCACCGACTCGAAGGACCCGGCAAAGGCGCTCTCGCAGTTCATGTTCGTCGTGAACCGCAACTGGGGCGATATGCTGGTCGAATCCGAGCCGCTGACCGGCAAGGCCGTTCCCGCACTCGCCGAATCCTGGGAGCCGTCCGCCGACGCCTCGACCTGGACTTTCAACATCCGCAAGGGCGTGAAGTTCCACGACGGCAAGGAACTGACCATCGATGACGTGATCAAGACCTTGCAGCGCCACACCGACGAAAAGTCGGAGTCGGGCGCGCTCGGCGTCATGAAGTCGATCAAGGAAATCAAGGCCGACGGCGACAAGCTCGTCCTCGTCCTGTCGGAAGGCAATGCCGACCTGCCGCTGCTTCTGACCGACTACCACCTCGTCATCCAGCCGAATGGCGGTCTCGACGATCCGAACGCCATGATCGGCACCGGCCCGTTCAAGGTCACCAGCTTCGAAGCCGGCGTGCGCGCCACCTTCGAACGCAACAAGGACGACTGGCGCCAGGATCGCGGTTATGTCGACACGGTCGAGATGATCGCCATGAACGACGCGACCGCCCGTATCGCGGCGCTGTCCTCCGGCCAGGTGCACTATATCAACCGCGTCGATCCGAAGACCGTCGACCTCCTGAAGCGTGCGCCGACCGTCGAAATCCTCTCCACCTCCGGCCGCGGCCACTACGTGTTCATCATGCATTGCAACACGGCGCCGTTCGACAACAACGACCTGCGTCTCGCTCTGAA
>CBFGOD010000241.1:0-6817 GCA_965650295.1 uncultured Shinella sp.
ATAAGCATGATCCTAGAAAGCACGCCGCATGCCTCGAATTCCAATGACCCGCGTCAGGATAACGCGAAGTGCCGCTACAGGGTCGAAAAAATCTTGCCGGGGTTGAGAATGTTGTGGGGATCAAGCGCCTGCTTGATCTGCTTCATCAGGGTCACCGAACCGCCGAGCTCCGTCGGCAGGAAAGCCTGCTTGCCTTGTCCGACACCATGCTCGCCCGTGCAGGTGCCATCCATGGAGAGCGCGCGCGCATTGAGGCGACCGACAAAGGCCTCGACCTTTTCGACATAAGCCGGGTCCTTGTCGTCGAAGACCACGCAGACATGGAAATTGCCGTCGCCCGCATGGCCGACGATCGGCGCCAGCAGGCCGTGCTCCTCGATATCGCGCTCGGTCTCCGCCACGCAATCGGCGAGACGCGAGATCGGCACGCAGACGTCGGTGGCGATCGCCTCATAGCCGGGGCGAAGGGCCTTCGAGGCCCAATAGACATTGTGCCGGGCCTTCCAGAGCTTTGCCCGCTCCTCGGCATCGGCACTCCAGTGGAATTCGCCGCCGCCGCATTCGGCGGCAATGGCGCCGAACTCTTCCGATTGCAGGCGCACGCTCTCCTCCGTGCCGTGGAACTCCACGAACAGCGTCGGCTGCTCCGGCAGTTCAAGGCCGGAATAGGCGTTGCAGGCCTTGATCTGCAACGTGTTGAGCAGTTCGATGCGGGCGACGGGGATGCCGAGCTGGATCGTCATGATCACCGCATTGCTGGCATCCTTCAGCGTCGGGAAACCGCAGATGCCGCCGGCGATGACGGCGGGGATGCCTTGCAGGCGCAGGGTCACGGAGGTCAGGACGCCGAGCGTGCCCTCCGCGCCGACGAGAAGGCGCGTGAGGTCATAGCCAGCCGAGGACTTGCGCGCCCGCCGGGCGGTGCGGATCTCCTCGCCCGTCGCCGTGACGGCGGTCAGGGCCAGCACATTGTCCTTCATCGTGCCGTAGCGCACGGCATTGGTGCCGGAAGCGCGCGTCGAGGCCATGCCGCCGATCGAGGCATTGGCGCCGGGATCGATGGGGAAGAACAGGCCGGTATCGCGCAGATATATGTTGAGCTCCTCGCGGGTGATGCCGGGCTCGACGGTGCAATCGAGATCCTCGGCATTCACCTCGATAACGCGCTTCATATTGCTGAAATCGATCGAGATGCCGCCGAAGGGCGCATTGACCTGCCCTTCCAGTGAAGAGCCTGTGCCAAAGGGGATGACGGGCACCTTGAGGTCCGCGCAGAGCCCGACGACCGCCTTCACCTCCTCGGCATTTTCCACGAAGACGACGGCATCGGGAAGCTGGGCGGGAATGTAGGTGGTGGTGTGGGCGTGCTGCGTGCGGATCGCCTCGCCGGTCTGCAACCGCGTGCCAAAGCGCTCGGAAAGCCGGGTTATCGCTTCCGCGATCCCCGTTTCGTTGCGTTGGCCCGTCCTGATATCCGCCAATGCCATGGTAATATCCTCACTCTCTGAGGGTTACTCAGCAAATTGGCGCCCGGCTGTCCAGCCGCAATATCGTTATAAAGACCCTCTCTGCCTGCCGGCATCTCCCCCACAAGGGGGGAGAAAGGCTAGCAGCTTGCTTTTCCTTCAATTTCTTTCGCAGAGCGTGCCGCGCGTTAAGCCCCTCCCCCTTGTGGGGAGGGGTTGGGGAGGGGTTCTCACTCAGCCGCCTGCGGCAGGGCCTCTTCCTTCGGCTGTTCCTTCTCGCGGGTGCGCGTCAGCATTTCGGCATGCTGGAGCTCGGCGGCAAGGCGGCGTTCCTCATCGGCGTGCGGGCTGGTGAAGCGGGCGATCACGAGATAGGCGACCGGCGTCAGATAGAGCGTCACGACCGTCGCAAGGCCGAGGCCGCCCACGAGAACCCAGCCGAGCGAGATGCGCGCCTCCGCGCCCGCCCCGCTTGCCAGCACCAGCGGCACGGCGCCGACGACGGTGGCGATCATCGTCATCAAGACCGGACGCAGGCGGATGTTCGAGGCGTTCTCGATGGCGCTGCGGATATCCTGGCCCTGGTCGCGCAGCTGGTTGGCGAATTCGACGATCAGAATGCCGTTCTTCGCCATGATGCCGACCAGAAGCACGAGGCCGATCTGGCTGTAAATATTCAGCGTCGTGCCGGTCAGGATCATCGCGAAGACGGCGCAGGCCAGCCCCAGCGGCACCGTCACCATGATGATGACCGCGCTGACGAAACTTTCGAACTGCGCCGAAAGCACCAGGAAGATGATGGCGATGGCAAAGCCGAAGGTGATGATGAGGCCGCTCGAATTCTCCTGCAGCGAGGCGGCTTCTGCCATCGGCATCAGGCGTGAACCCTCGGGCAGCAGGGGCTTGGCCATTTCCTCGACCATGGTGAGCGCATCACCCAACGCCAGCCCATCCTTGAGGCCCGCGGAGAGCGAAACGGCACGCAGCTGCTGCTCGCGCGAAAGCTGCGGCGCAACGGCCTTCTCTTCCAGCGTCGCGATGGAGGACATCGGCACGATCTTGCCGTCGCCGGTCTTCAGGAAGATGTTTTCGAGATCCATCGGATCGTTGATGGGCGTCGTGGTGGAGGACAGTTTGACCGGATAGGACTGCCCGTCGACATAGATATCGACGACGCTCGTGCCCTCCAGCATCGCCTGCAAGGCGGCGGAAAGACCCGTGATGTCGATGCCGAGATCGGCCGCGCGCTCGCGGTCGACGGTCACGGAAAGCTGCGCCTGATTGGCCTCGTAATTGAGGCGCACGTTCTGGAAGCGGCCGCTGTCCTCGATCTTGCGCACGAGCTCCGCCGCGGCATTGCCGAGCTTGGTATAGTCGTTGCCGACAAGCGCCACCTGCAGGCCGTTGCCGGCGCCGCGAATGCCGAGACTGTTCGGCTGCTGTGCGAAAGCGCGCACCGAGGGCACCTCGGCGACGGCCTTGTTGATATCCTGCACGATCTGCTGTTGCGAGCGCTCGCGCTCGCTCCACGGCGCGAGCGTCAGCACCATGAAGCCGCTATTGGTCGAACCGCCCTGCCCCGAAATGGAGAAGATGTTGACGATCTCGCCGTCATCATAGAGCGGGCGCAGCTTGTCCTCGATGATCTTCATCTGGTCCTGCGCATATTCCAGCGACACGCCCTGTGGCGCGTTGATGCGCAGCATCACCATCGAGCGGTCCTCGGTCGGCGTCAGCTCGGACTTGATGGTGAAGAACGAGGTGGCGCCCGCCGCCGTGAAGAGCAGCGCGACGATGAAGACTATGAAGGGCGCGCCGAGGCAGGCGCTGAGCGAGGCGCGGTAGAAGCGCGAGGCGGCACCGCCGATGCGGGCGAGGATGCCGGTACGTTCATGCGTCATGTCCTTCGTCAGCATGCGCGAGGCGAGCATCGGGCAGAGCGTCAGCGCCACGAAGGAGGAAAGCAGGATGGCGAAGGCGAGCACGAAGCCGAATTCTCGGAAGAGCCGCCCCGCCTGGCCGGGCAGGAAGGAGAGCGGCACGAAGACGGCGGCGAGCGTCGCCGTCGTCGCGATAACCGCGAAGAACACTTCCAGCGTGCCGAGAATGGCGGCGGCGCGCGGCTTCAGGCCCTGAGCCCGGCGGCGCACGATGTTTTCCAAGACCACGATGGCGTCGTCCACCACGAGGCCGGTCGCGAGCACGATGGCCAGCAGCGTCAGGATGTTGACGGAGAAGCCCGCCATATAGATCGCCGCAATGGTGCCGATCAGCGCGATCGGCATGCTGATCGTCGGGATGAGCGTCGCGCGCCAGTCGAGCAGGAAGAGATAGATGACGAGCGTCACGATCAGCACGGCGACGACAAGCGCGATCTCCACCTCGTGGATCGCACCATCGATGAAGACGGCGTCATCGCTGG
Organism: uncultured Shinella sp.; assembly: GCA_965650295.1. Classification (GTDB taxonomy): domain Bacteria; phylum Pseudomonadota; class Alphaproteobacteria; order Rhizobiales; family Rhizobiaceae; genus Shinella. Next base: position 3,889 of record CBFGOD010000241.1, read on the forward strand.
TGATTTTGATCTGCGTGCCCTCGGGCAGGATCGTGCCGAACTGCGCGACCATCTGCTTGACGCCGGCGGAGATATCGAGCGTGTTCGACTGTGCCTGGCGGATGATGCCGAGGCCGATGCCCTGCCGCCCGTTCGAGCGCAGCGCCGTCGAGCCCTCGTCCGGGCCGAGCGTGACCATGGCGACGTCGCCGAGGCGCACGTGGTTTTTGAGAATGAGGCTTTCGAAATCGGACGGCTTGGTCAGGTCGGCCGTGGCGCGAACCGTGATGTCCTGGCTCTGGCTCTTCAACGAACCGGCCGGCACGTCGAAGGCGGCGGTTGCGAGCGCATTGCGCAGGTCAGCGACCGTCAGCCCACGCGCGGCAAGCTTCGCCTGATCGACATCGACGCGAAAAATCTTCTCCTGGTCGCCATAAACGGCGACGTCGGCAACGCCCTCGACGGAGGCAAGGCGGTCGGTGATCTCGTTTTCGGCCAGCAGCGTCAGGTCTTCCAGCGACAGGGTGTCGGAGGTCAGCGCAAGGCGCATGATCGGCTGGCTGTCCGCATCCGCTTTCACGACGCGCGGGTCGTCGGCGTCGTCGGGCAGCTGGTTGGTCACGCGGCCGAGCGCATCGCGCACGTCGTTAGCGGCCTGGTTGATATCGGTCGTGTCGGAGAATTCCAGCGTCACGCGGCTGCGGCCGAAGGACGAGACGGAGGAGATCTTCTTGATGCCCTGCACGCGCGAAACGCCACCCTCGATGACATCGGTCAGTTCGCGGTCGATGGTTTCCGGCGATGCGCCGTCGAAATCGGTGGTGACGCTGATGACCGGCTGATCGACGGAGGGCAATTCGCGGATTTCGACGCCGGTGAAGGCGGCAAGGCCAGCAATGATGATCAGCGTGTTGAGCACGAGGGCCAGGATCGGCCGGCGAATGAAAAGCGCGGTAAAGCCCGCCTTGCCGCCATCGTTCATCCCGCTCGCCTCGCCCGACATCACGTGCCCTCCGCGACGGCAGGCTTATCCTTGGTGGAGCGCTCTTCGGCAGTGCGCACCGCGCCGCCCTGCCGCAGCGTCTGCACGCCTTCGGTCACGACGGCGTCGCCCTCGGCAAGCTCGGCCTTGACCAGCACCTTGTCGGGATTGCGCTGCACGATATGCACGGGCACGCGCTCGACCTTGTCGCCCTTCACGCGCCAGATATAGGAACCGTCGGCGCTCCACTGGAGTGAGAGTGGATCGACGCTCGGATAGAGATCGCCGGCAAAGCGCATGGTCACCTGGAAGGACATGCCGGCGCGCAGCACGTCGTCGGGATTGGCGATGCGCGCGCGGACGCGCAGCGTGCGGCTTTCCTGGTCTATACGGTTGTCGATCGCCTGCACGGTTCCCGTGAAGGTCTCGCCCGGCCGCGCGACGGCCGTGGCACTGACCTCTCCACCAACCTTGACGCTGACAGCGAAGCGCTCCGGCACCCAGTAATCGACGAGGATTTCCGAACGGTCATCGATGCGGGCAATGGCGGTGGAGGTCGTGACATAGTCGCCCGGATTGACGGAGATGATGCCGACCACGCCGCTATAGGGTGCCGTGATATCGCGGCGGCGCAGCGTCAGTTCGGCATTGCGAAGAGCGAGTTCGGCGGCCTTCAGCGCCGTCTGCGCATCCTGAAGGTCGGCCGTGCTGGTGGAGGAACGCAGGTTTTCCAGGCGCTTCAGTTTCTGCTGGGCCGCCTCGACGGTGACACGCGTCTGATCGGCAGCGATCTTCTGCTCGTCGCTGTCGAGCCGCGCGATGACCGCCCCCTGCTCCACCCGCGTTCCGGATTCGACGAGGACTTCGGTGAGGTTGCCGGTGGCATAGGGCGTGACCGTCACGGTGCGGATCGCCTCGCCGTCTCCGATGGCGTTCAGCCGGTCGTTGACGGTTGCCATGGCGACCGGCTTGGTGGCGACCAGCGTCGGCCCGCCGCCGAAACCCCCGCGACGCCCGCCGCCCTGATTTCCACCATCCGCCTTCTCCTCAGAAGCGGGCGCGATGGCCGCAACGAGCGGCGCCGGCAGGCCAGCGGCCGTCAGCACCCCGTTTGCGCCGGGCGCGAAGCGACCCCAGAGCAGAACCCCGGCCGAAATGACGCCAAGGCCGATAAGGAGCTGTTTCCAAACCCGCATGCACTCTCTCTCCGATGGAAGCGAACGTCACATTTTGCAGTGCGACATAGGGCGAGTATCCCGTTTTGGAAATGAACCGGCAATGAAAGAATCGGATCATTACGGAATTGTAAGATTGCGGCCGCGATCTGTTACCGAAATGTAAGAAAACGTGGAGAAATCTTCCCCTGACGCCCCCTATCCGAGCATGGGCGGGACTGGACGCCCCTTTCCCTTGTGATAGCGTTTCTGTCGGCCCACACGCCACGAACTATTTCAGTATTCTTTCATAAACCTATTGAACGAGAGGGGAAACCATGTGCGACGCCTGCATTATTGACTCCGTGAAATCCCGCATGCTTTCGAGACGCAGTTTCTTCCGCGCCGCCGCCGCGGGCGGGGCCGCCGTTGCCGCCGCAAGTTCGGGCGCGCTGAGCCCCGCGCTCGCCCAGGCGCCGTCGAAGGTGACGGACCTGACGCACGAGCTTTACGAGGAGTTTCCGACCTTCTTCGGCCAGCAGCAGTTCTGGCGCGAACAGAAGTTCAATTACAAGGAACACAAGTTCAATCTCTTCGAGCTGCGCGTCAACGAACACACCGGCACGCATCTCGATGCGCCGCTGCACTTTTCCGAGGACGGCACATCGGTCGCCGAAATCCCGGTCTCCGACCTGGTCGTGCCGCTCGCCGTCATCGACATCCGGGAAAAGGCCGATGCCAGCCCGGACGCCCAGCTGACGCCAGACGATATCAAGGCGTGGATCGCAGCCAATGGCGACCTGCCGGAGAAGGC
>CBFGOD010000242.1:0-6812 GCA_965650295.1 uncultured Shinella sp.
CTGGCGCTGGCCGGGCAGGGGGGCGAAAGCACCAATGATCCGATCCGCCACGCGCCCCTTGGAGGCGAGCGGCAGAAGCACGATTTCCGCCTCGGTCGTTTCGAGCGTGCCGTCGACGAGTTGAACCTGCATGATGGCGGGCGCCCCGTGCGCCATGACATTCTCAGTGATACGAGCGACCCGGTTGCGCTGGTCGGGTGCAAAGATCGTGTCGAAGGCCGTGCCCTTCAGCTCGCGGCCGAACTGGGCGCAGAAGCGGGTGCCGGCCAGCCGAAAGCGCGGATCGTGCAGCCTTATGTGTTCGAGGATGAAGACGTCGGGCAGGATGGCGGCGATATCCGCAGGCTCGATTGCGCTGCGCAGCGGAAGAATGCGGTCGCCGCGCTGGCGTGTCCAGTAATCGTAAAGCGCCGTCACGGCTTTCGTCTGCATGCTCATATCCATTCGATTCTGTTCCGTTCCGACACGCCAAAGCGGGCAAAACGGGCATTCAGGAAGAGCGGTGCGAGTTTCGTGCCACCTCGATATTAAGGTTAACGATTGGTTTCGATTGCGTGGCCGCCCGGTTTTGGCCAAACATCCGGTCATCCCTCACGAGGGAATGGTTTACTGCACATCGATTTCAGCCCCGGGGATTGGGGGCACCGGCCGTCGGCGAAAGCTGCACGGCCTTTCTTTTGTCTATATAAGCGCGATTCGTATTTGTGAGTTTGGTGGATCGGCCATGAGCAGTGACGGCGTAGAGATGCAGGGTGATGGGGTGGATATCCGCAAGCGGGAGCCCGCATTCAACCTGCCCGGCGGGCTCGTCTTCATGCTGACGGTGCTGATCGTCATCCACGTCGTGCGCACCTATCTGCTGTCGTCGGTGACCGATGAAAACGTCCTCCTGCAGTTCGCCTTCATTCCCGGCCGCTACACGATCCCCTTCTCGGAGCAGGATCTCGGCTGGCTGTGGAGCCCGGTCACCTATTCGCTGCTGCATGGCAGCTGGGAGCACCTGATCTTCAACGCCTTCTGGATGGTCGCCTTCGGTGCGCCCGTCGTGCGGCGCATCGGGCTTGCGCGCTTCTTCGTCTTCTGGTGCCTTTCGGCCATCGCCGCCGTCGCATTTCACACGGCGCTGCATTGGGGTGCGATGATTCTCGTCGTCGGCGCCTCGGGCGTCGTCTCGGGCCTGATGGGGGCGGCCGCGCGCTTCGTCTTTTCGCCAAGCGGCCGGATCAGCCGGCAGTTCGCCCATCTGAACCGACGCCTGACGATTTCCGAGGCGTTATCCAACCGCTCGGTACTCGTCTTTTCCGGCATCTGGTTTCTCACCAATTTCCTGATCGGCTTCGGCCAGATCTTCGGCTCGGTCGCCGGCGGCGCGGTGGCCTGGGAAGCGCATATCGGCGGCTTCCTGTTCGGTTTCTTCTTCTTTCCCCTTTTCGACGTAGCGACGGCTGAGCCCCGCCGGGATTAACGATACTCCATTAGCGGTCTTGCAATCGCCTCTATCGTGGCGCACCATGAGATTGTTCCGGTTCGCACATGCACACCGGAACGGGGAACATCCAAGGAGGAAAGGATGTTCCTGGTACAGGCAGGGCATCCCTGCGCGGGTGTCCCGCCTCTCTGCGTCATGATGCACACGGGAGGTACGCATGTATGTAAAGACGATACTGGACGAAAAAGGCCGCAACGTCGTCACCGGCGGCCCGCAGCTCACTGTCAGGCAAGCTGCCGTCTATCTTCATGAAAACCATATCGGCGCCATTGTCATCGTCGATCGCAACGACCGCATCGCGGGCATTGTGACCGAGCGCGACATCGTGGCGGCAGTTGCGCGCAACGGCGCGGAATGCATGGACAAGCCCATTTCCTCCATCATGTGGGGCAACGTTTATCGTTGCGGCGAAACCGAGACCGTCGACGAGCTCATGGAACGGATGAGCAAGCTGCGTGCGCGTCATATCCCGGTGGAGAAGGACGGGCGGCTCGTCGGCATCATCTCGATCGGCGACGTGGTGAAATCCCATATCCGCGCGATCAAGCACGAAGCGGATGCCATCAAGGCCTATATCGCCAGCTAAAGCTGTCTCCGGAACGGTTTCGGGCGGAACGATTTTTTGATCGTCCCGCCCGCCGAGTCTTGCGAAGCAGGTCGCCCCTCAGCGTCAGCGCGCCATGACGACTTCCTGCATACGCTTTATTTCGAAAATGCGGGCCTTGGCTTCGAGGTAGCCGCGGTCGATCGATTCGCCGGCACGGTGGAATTCCGACAGGCCGATATCCGACAGTTTCGGATGCAGCGAGAGATCCGGCGGATCGCCGGCAAGGCGGGCGCGGGAAATGCGGTCCTGGATGATGTTGAAGGACTGCACCATGACGCCGGTGAGGCCGAGGCGCGCGGCGCTGTCTTCCTGCCTGTTTTCGTCGATCTTCTGCGGGCTTGCGCTGTGCTTGATGACGGCGGAGCGACCGTAGAGATCGTAGTTGAGGTTGACGGCGACGACCAGCGGCTCCTCGTGTGCCCGGCAGACCGAGACCGGAACGGGATTGACGAGCGCGCCATCGACCAGCGTGCGGTTGTTGCACTTGATCGGCTCGAAAATCCCCGGCAGGGCATAGGAGGCTCGCAGCGCCGTGATCAGCGAGCCGCTGTTGATCCAGACTTCATGGCCGCTGTTGACTTCCGTTGCGACGGCGACGAAGGGGCGGTCGAGATCCTCGATCGAAAGATGTTCCAGATGCTCCTGCATGCGCCTCGTCAGCCGCATGCCGCCGAACAGGCCGGAGCCGCGAATGGTGAAATCGAGCAGGCTGGCGATGCGGCGCATGGTGAGCGAGCGGGCGAAAGCCTCCAGCTCGTCCAGCTTGCCGGCGAGATAACAGCCGCCGACGAGAGCGCCGATGGAGGTGCCCGCGATCATGCCGATCTCGATGCCTTCCTCTTCCAGCGCCCTGAGCACGCCGATATGGGCCCAGCCTCGGGCAGCGCCGCCGCCGAGGGCAAGCGCGATCTTGGGTTTGCGCGGCGGGGCCGGCACGGGAATGATGGGCATATTGTTCATGGAAGGGCCGCCCGGATCTGAAGCATCCGCCGTTACGAGACTACGATTAAAACTCCAGTTCAACATTCCGGACCTCCGTACCCAAAAGGAACACGCGGCGAGGCAATCAGTTCCAGCGCCTCGGCGTCCTTGGGAACACAATAAGTGACAGGATATATGCAGTCTGTGACGCGGGGAACTTTCACGGCCAAAACAGGCGTGAAAGCGCTGCGGTTTGCGTCCGGTCGAGGCTGGAGGAGGGCGGATGCCCGCGGGATCGTTACCCCTTTCGGGGTGTCTGTGGAAACCGGTCGTGACGCATACGAGCGATGGTGTTCCATGTCCTGATCCGCATGGCGGGGATAGCAGCCGCCATGGGAGGGATTAGGCGTCCGAACCGGTTGCCAAAGGGTGAATCCGTGCCGGAACGGTCCAGAACTTATGCAGATGCTTAATTTTTGTTGTAGACGGACGCCGGGTCGAATTGCGGGCTGCCGCCGGTAATGGTCAGCACCGCGCCGCCTTCTCCATTGGTAACGGTGCGATAGAAGCAGGAGCGGCGGCCGGTGTGGCAGGTCGCGTCATGGCCGGCGACGGAAACCTTCAGCCAGACGGCATCCTGGTCGCAGTCGGTGCGCATTTCCACGACGGTCTGGAGATTGCCGGAGGTCTCGCCCTTCTTCCACAGCGATTGGCGCGAGCGGCTCCAGTAATGGGCGATGCCGGTCTCGATGGTCAGCGCGAGCGACTGGGCGTTCATATGCGCGACCATCAGCAGCTCGCCATCCTTCGCATCCGTCACCACGGCCGTCACCAGGCCGTGCTCGTCGAAACGCGGTGTAAAGGCCGGACCCGTTTCGAGTTCGGCCTTGTCCTTGGAGGGGGCGTCGAAGGTGATCGTCATGGCGGTCGGCTCCGTCCTGCGGAGCCGCTTTTCGCCTAGCTCCGGATCATCGTCATGAACCGCACCTGTTCGGTCGGTTCGGTCTTGAAGGCACCGGTAAAGGTGGTGGTGAGCGTTGTCGAGCCCTGTTTCTGGATGCCGCGCATCGCCATGCACATATGCTCGGCCTCGATCATCACGGCCACGCCACGCGGGTTCAGCGTCTCGTCGATCGATTTCGCGATCTGCGCCGTCATGGTTTCCTGCGTCTGCAGGCGGCGGCCGAAGATCTCGACGACGCGGGCGATCTTGGAGAGACCGAGAACGCGACCGTTCGGCAGATAGGCGACATGCGCCTTGCCGATGATCGGCACCATATGGTGTTCGCAATGCGAGAAGAACGGAATGTCCTTCACCAGCACCATGTCGTCATAGCCGGCGACTTCCTCGAAGGTGCGGCCAAGCACATCTTCGGCGGCGAGGTCATAACCGGAAAACAGTTCGCGATAGGCTTTTGCAACACGCTTGGGCGTGTCGAGCAGTCCTTCGCGCTGCGGGTCATCGCCTGCCCAGCGCAACAGCACGCGAACGGCATCCTCGGCTTCCTTCTGCGAAGGACGGTCCGACTGGTCGTCGACACGCGGAAAATTGGTGACTATGGCGTCCATGGACCCATGACCTTTCTGCAGGTTACCTGACGTGTTTATCGGACTCGCCACTGGCCATTCGCCTAACCCTGCAGGCTTGGGTTCCGTTGGCGGGCTCCGGGGCTTTCGGGTCTCGGCTTATCAGTGCGCTCGACCGTCCGGCACGGTTTCCCAAACAACAGGTGATGTCCGCTTTCAGCTCTCCGGCTTCTTGCAAAACGCTCACCCCAATACGAGTTATCATATAGTATCGATCGCGGTATGCGAAAGAGGCGGGAGGCGACACGCCATGCTTTTTTCCCGACGTGACCGGAATAATCTCCTCGGATCATTGAAGATTCCGCAAAAAACGCGGAAAACAGGGCCATGATGGACGATATTTATAACAGCCGTATCCTGGAATTCGCCGGCAACATTCCCCGCATCGGCACGCTGCCGGACGCGGACGCCGAGGCGAACGCCCATTCCAAGCTCTGCGGCTCGCGGGTGAAGGTGTATCTGAAGCTCGATGGCGACACGGTCAGCGACTTTGCCCATGAGGTGAATGCCTGTGCGCTGGGCCAGGCCTCGTCCTCCGTCATGGCGCGCCATGTGATCGGCGCGACGGTTTCGGAAATCCGCCAGGCGCGGGAAGACATGCTCGCCATGCTGAAGGCGGACGGCGAGGGGCCGGGCGGGCGTTTCGAGGACATGCGCTTTCTCAAGCCCGTCAAGGACTACAAGGCTCGCCACGCTTCGACCATGCTGACCTTCGATGCCGTGGTGGACGCCATCGGCCAGATCGAGGCCAAACGGCTTGAAACGGCCGGGTGAGGGGCGATGTGCAATGCACCGGACTGCCGGCATGATACCCCGCGCCTTGCCGACAAGGGCCGCAACTGGCGCGGACCGTTCCGCAAGACGCCGGGCCGGCTTCTCGGCATGGGCTTCATCCGCCTCTACCAGCTGACGCTCTCCGGTTTCATCGGCAATTCCTGCCGCCATCTGCCGACCTGTTCCGAATACGGCTACGAGGCCGTGGCCCGGCACGGGCTGTGGCAAGGCGGTTTCATGACGCTGTTTCGCGTCGTGCGCTGCGGCCCCGGCGGCACGCATGGGTTCGATCCGGTGCCCGAGATGCTGGAGAGCCGTTTTTCCCCATGGGCGCCGTGGCGGCTGTGGCGTGTTTCGCGCGCCGGAAAAGGCTGAACCGTGACGACCTATGTCGCTCTCCTGCATTCGATCGTCCTCGGCCCCGGGAAGCGTCTCCTCATGGCCGATCTGCGCGGCATGGCCGAAGCGCTCGGCTTTCGCGAGCCGCGCACGCTTGTCGCGACCGGCAACCTGATCTTCGAGGCCGATGCGGCGCCGCTTCTTGAAATAGAGGAGCGGCTGGAGGCGGCGTTTCGCGACCGCTTCGGCAAACATGTCGATATTGTCCTGCGCACGGCGGAGGAATGGAGGCGTGTCGCTGCGCGCAATCCGTTTCCGCAGGGTGACGGGCAGAATGTTGGCATCCGCGTCATGCGCAAACCGCTGGATCGGGGCGTTCTGGAAAAGCTCAAGGCGCTCACCACGCCCGACATCAGGCTCGATATCGTCGACGGCGACCTTTGGGTCGATTTCAGCGGCAAGCCGAGCGAGACCAGGCTGCTGTCGCATCTGACGACGAAAAAGCTCGGCATCGGCACGCTGCGCAACGCCAATACCGTGAATGGCCTTGCGAAGATGCTGGGCTGATCTCACAGCCATCGCCGAACCCGCTGCCGATAGTCTTCATAGGGCGCGCCGAGATCGCGCACCAGAACCGCCTCCTCGATCCGGACCTGAAGCCAGACCGCCAGCGCGATTGCTGCCGCAAGAGCGGCCTGCACTGCATCCGGCCGCACGAGGACAAAGCCGGCAAACAGCACAACCTGCCCGACGAAGACCGGATTGCGGGAAAGCCTGAACGGCCCGCTATCGACGATGGCGCCGGAATGTCCCGCCACCGAGCCTATGCGCCAGGAAGCACCCATGAAATGCTGGGCGTTGATGGCGAAGAGGGCGCCAGCGGACGCTATGGCGAGCCCGGCGATTCGCACCGCTGTTGCGGGGGTGAACGTTTCCCCGACCGGTTCGATCCCCGCCGCCAGCATCAGCGGATACAGCAACCCGCCCGCGAAGCAGACGCGAAACAAGAGGGCCGGCAGATCCTGCCGCTTGCCGAGAGAAAACAGCCAGACGGGGCGTCCGGCGGCATGGGCCGACCGGGCCGTGAGAACGAGG
>CBFGOD010000243.1:0-6803 GCA_965650295.1 uncultured Shinella sp.
GAAGATCACCATGGCGCCGAAGGTGCTGCTCAAGGCGGCGGGCTTTGTCGTGCGCGATCCGGCCGAGGGGCACCTCTGCTGCGGCTCGGCCGGCACCTACAACATCCTGCAACCGGAAATCTCCGGCAAGCTGAAGGCGCGCAAGGTCAATAACATCGAGGCGACCAAGCCCGACGTGATCGCGACCGGCAATATCGGCTGCATCACGCAGATCGCGACCGGAACGGCGATCCCCATCCTGCATACGGTCGAGCTGCTCGACTGGGCCTATGGCGGGACGAAGCCGGCTGTGCTTTCCTGATCCTGTCACGTGCGGAACTGCCGGCCCTCTGGCGCTTTGCTAGAGGATCGGCATTGCAATCCCTCCGGAGATCCCGATGCGCCGCCTTCTGCTTTCGCTCGCCGCCGTTGCCGCGCTGTCCTCGCCCGCCTTCGCCACCGGCGGCTTCAGCTGCGCGATCAAGGATGCCAACATCATCTTCGATGCGGAGGGCGGTTTCAGCTACGGTCTCGGCGGCGGCTTCCTGAATTTCCGTGGCGAGATCGTCCTGCCGAAGGAGATTGCGCCGAAGGGGCTGGAGCGCGTGACGCTGACGCCGTCGCATCTCGGGCATGACTGGCTCTATGACGGCGAGTTGCGCCTGCTGCTGCATGCGGAAACCGAGGGCGACCTGCCGTTCGGCTCGATCGACCTCATCGTCAAGACCACGATGGGCGAGGACGAGATCAGCTATGACGGCGACTACAGAATGATCGTGCACAAGGCGGAAGGCGAGGGGATCGAGCGCACCGGCAAGGTCTCCTGCTCGGTCGGCTGAAACGACGATGCCGGCGCGAGGCCGGCATCCGAAAGGTTTGGGTGACGGCGGATCAGCCGCCGAAGCCGAAGAGGTTGCCGAAGAAATCGACGCCCCTGTCGTTGTAGCTCACCGCGCCCTGGCGGTTGCCGGGGCCGACCACGATGACCTTGGTGCCGATGTCGGCGCGGGCATAGAGATGCTCGACGTCCTTGTTCATCATGCGGATGCAGCCTGACGACATGTTGAGGCCGATCGTCCAGGGCTGGTTCGTGCCGTGGATGCGGAAGATCGTGTCGCGGCCGCCCTTGTAGAGATACATGGCGCGCGCACCGAGCGGATAGTCCTCGCCGCCTTCCTGCACCACGGGCAGGATGCGGCCCTTCTTGGCCTCGCGGCGGCGCATCTCGGCCGGCGGCGTCCAGCTCGGCCATTCCGCCTTGCGGCCGATCTTCACCACGCCGGACCAGCCGAAACCCTCGCGGCCGACGCCGATGCCGTAACGCGTCGCGCGGTTGTTGCCTTCGACATAGTAGAGGAACTTGTTGTTGGTATCGACGATGACCGTGCCGGGCGCCTGGTCGGTGACGAACCGCACCTTGGTACGCTTGAACTTCTGTGCGACCTGCTTCTTGCTCTGTTCCTGGGCAACGAGCGTGACGTCCGATGCCGCGACTGACTGGTTGCTCTTGATGGCGCCGGGGAAGGCGTTTGCCGACGTCACCGGAAGGATCGCCGTGGCGGCGATGGTCGCCGCCAGCAAGATCGAAGCGTATTTCCGCATGTGTAGTCCCTCTCAATCCCTGAATTGCGCGAGGCTAACCGAGTCCTGACCGATTTCAAGACGGCTTGCTGCCAGCAAGACGCATGTGAGGGCGATTTTCTTCGCTCTGTTGCCGAAGAGACCGCTATGAACGCAAACATCTCCAGCCGCGAGGCAGCCGGAGATGTTTTGATGACGGTCTATGCTTGCCTTAGATCACGATGACCTTGGTGCCGACATTCACGCGGTCGTAGAGATCGACGACGTCTTCGTTGCGCATGCGGATGCAGCCTGAGGATACCGCATAGCCGATCGTCCAGGGCGCGTTCGTGCCGTGGATGCGGTAGAGCGTCGAGCCGAGATACATGGCACGCGAGCCGAGCGGGTTTTCCGGGCCGCCTTCCATCGAAGCCGGCAGGTAATGGCCTTTGGCGGCCTCGCGGGTGATCATTTCCTGCGGCGGCGTCCAGGTCGGCCATTCGGCCTTGCGGGTTATCGTGTGGGCACCTGCCCATTCGAAGCCCGGCTTGCCGACGCCCACGCCGTAGCGTCGCGCCTGGCCGTTCCCGAGCACCAGGTAGAGGAAGCGGTTGTTGGTGTCGATGATGATCGTGCCGGCCTTGTGCTCCGTCTCGTAGGACACGGTTTGCGGCAGATACATCGGGTCGAATTTCGATTTGATGACGTTGCGCGCCTGGCCGGTCGCCGAGACCTGCTCGACGCGGGCGACATTCTCGCGGCGGATCACGCGGCGCTGCTGCACCTGCTGGCGCTGGATGATGCGGCGCGTGTTGACGGCGGGCTGTACGCCTTCGCCGGTCAGCTGCATTACCCAGGGCGCGGTGAGGTCGGGACTGATGATGACGGGCGGCTGGCTGATGTAACGGTCGTTGGCCTGGGCTGCCGTCGTGATGGCCAGAAGGGTGGTGGCCAAAAAGGTCTTGGCTAAAAGGGTGCGTATCAACATCGGACGTACTCGCTACTGATCGTCGCCGGTCTGCGCCGCCAAGCAAGATGCGGCGCCGGTTCGGGAGGAATGCTTGCACCCTCGAATGAAGCGAATGGTAAACGGCCGTTCACGAAACCTCGAACGATCCGATAAAGCTTTGAGTAGGGTTATTGCCGGCTTTCCAAATGTGGTTGACGAGTGGTAAAGCGGAACAAAAGGAAAACGGAGGCGGCGATGACGACACGGGGACTGCTGGACGGCGACGACGGGCGCACGCGCTGCGCATGGCATGGCAATCTGGAGGATTACCGCCGTTATCACGACGAGGAATGGGGCAACCCCGTCACCAGCGATATCAGGCTTTTCGAGAAGATCTGCCTTGAGGGGTTCCAGTCGGGCCTCTCCTGGCTGACGATCCTGCGCAAGCGGGAGGGCTTCCGTGCGGCCTTCGCCGGCTTCGATTTCGACAAGGTCGCATTGTTCGATGATGATGATATCGCCCGCTGCCTTGCCGATACCGGCATCGTGCGCCACCGCGGCAAGATCGTCTCGACGATCAACAACGCCAAGCGCGCGCAGGCGCTGCGCGGCGAGTTCGGCACGCTCGCACGCTACTTCTGGAGCTTCGAGCCGACGCCGCAGGAGCGGCCGGATCGGGTGGAGTGGGATATCATCGTCGCCAATCCCACGACGCCCACCTCGGTGCGCCTGTCGAAGGATCTGAAGAAGCGCGGCTGGACCTTCGTTGGGCCGACGACCGTCTACGCCTTCATGCAGGCGATGGGTCTGGTAAACGATCATGTCGAGGGTTGTTTCTGCCGCCCGGAAGTCGAAGCGAAGAGAAACGAGCTGGCGCGTCCCTAATTCTAGGGATGCCGACACAAATATATCTTTGATTCTACAACGAATCATGTAGCTTGATCTCAAGCGGCATTATCATACATCGGAAAGTCTGGGGACGACCTGCGCGTGCGTAGTCGTGATGGGCCGCTTTATGCTGAATGATTTGGCATGAGGGGAAACATGGCGCCAAAAGCATCCGCATTCGACGATAGTTGTCTTGAACACTGGGCCTGCGACAAGGCTCAGGAAATCATGCTCCGGGAGGGTTTCCGCCTCATCCGGACCGCCCGCAGCGGCAACAACACCGAACTTCGCGAAACGAGTCTCCTGATGGCCCGCGCCATCGCGGCCTCGCTCGTCGAGGCCTCAGTGGCCCAACGGTCGCTTCCTGCCGGCGAATAGGGGCTGCGCAACGTCTGAGCGATCAACGGAAAGGCCCGCCGGTTTCCCGGCGGGCCTTCGTTCTTAGACTTGGCTTTCGTCAAGCGTTACTTGGCGTTCTTTGCCAGCCATTCCTTCATCATGGCAATCTCGCCCTCCTGGGCGGTGATTACGTCCTCAGCCAGCTTGCGGATGTCGGCATCCTTGCCATGCTCCAGCTCCACCTTCGCCATGTCGATCGCCCCCTGATGATGGGCGATCATGCCGCGCACGAAATCGACATCGGCATTGCCGGTGAAGTCGATCGCCATGGCCGCATGCATCTTCGCATTGGCGTCGATAAAGGCCTGCGTGGAGGGGCTGCCGTCTGCGGGCGCGTCCATCGTCATGCCCTGATGGGCGGAATGGTCGGCCTCCTGGGCGAGGGCGGGCAGGGTGAAGGCGAGCGAAAGGGCTGCGCCTAGAGCAATTCCAGCAAAAGTGCGAAGCGGTTTTGCGTTCATTGTCTTTTCCAGTTCTGAACAGAGTAGAGCAAGGGAATTTTCTCGGTTTGTTCAGGACCGGGGAGGGGGATCGAGCGGCCGCAACTCAAGGCCGGCAAGGGCCGGCGGTATGGCGGGTGTGCGTTCCGAAACGACGAGCAGGCGCCCGGCGGGTTCGATCCGTTCGGCTTCTATCGCAAAACAGGCGGAACAGGCCACGGGATGGGCCATCGGCTTGGTCTTGCCATGATCGCCGCCACCGTCCTTGCCGTCCCTATCATGCATGGCATGCACGCCGGCAGGCTGGCCGACAGCCATCGTCGCCGCCATCGCCGGCAGCCAGCCGGAGAATAGAGCGCCCAGGATGGCGAGAACGAACAGAAACTGCCTCATGACGAAAGAGATAGGCAGTCGTCCGGCAAAAGGGAAGGGTCAGTTCAACGCTTCCGGCCTTGAGCCCATCTTCATACAGAGCCGGGCGACGGCGAAGGTGCCGCGGATCATGCCGTTCGTGCCATCGACCGTGTCGGACTGGCCGAAACAGAAGACGGGCCGGTAGAGGCCGGGGCCGGGGCGAAGGGTCGTGGAAAAGGTGAAGATGGTGGGCGACGTCGCCGCGTCCTCCAGGGATTGCAGGACTTTGGCAAGATCCCCGGAATCGTAGAGGCGAATGAGGTCCATGATGCCGCAGGGACTGCTGCATATTCCGTGCAGGCTTGCCGTTTCCGGCCCAAGCCGCACGATGCCGGTTGCGAGTTCCGCACTCCATTCCTCGCAAACGAAAGCACTCTCCAGCTCGCTTGTGTCGATGCCGATGATCTCGGCAACGGAGGCGAGCTGGGTGGAATGGATCGTCGCTTTTAATGCCATGCGGTCTGGTCCAAAGAGGAACAACCGAAGCTCGCGGGCATCCGGTTGGCGAGGCGCAGGGATCGGCCATCATGGCCGTCGCCTCTGGAAACGCTGCGATTGTTCGTCTCACCGCTTGCAAAACGGCAATCACGGACGTTTACCTATCCTTAACGGTAGCCGACATCAAAGGCGGCCGGAAGCGGTATCTCTGGTAGTTTGCTCCACCTTCTGGAGCATTCTTGCCTGCCGTCACGCCGAAGGGTTGAAATTGCCGGATTTTGTCTTCAGCACTGGCCATGATCTCGTTGATCAATTGCGGGCCTACCGCCGGAAGGTCGGTCTGACCCAGGCTGATATTGCATGGAAGCTTGGCTTCTCGACAGCAACCGTCTCGCGCTGGGAGCGCGGCACGGCCGAGCCGGATCTGCGCGCGACGGGCGCCATCGTCGATTTCCTGCGCCGGGCGGATGCGCAGACCGAACGCCGCCTGCTTGCCTCCATTCTTGCCTCGGGGGAAAGCCGCAATCTCTGGGAGGGGCGCGACATCCGCTATCTCGGCGGCTCGCAGCAGGAATATCGCGAGAGCCCGGAAATGCGCGCGGTCGTCGGCACCAGCATCCGCCGTTTCCTCACCGGCCATTACCGCGCCTGCATCGAGGATCAGGCGCTGGTCGCCGGCCTCTATGCCCGCGAGGTGGCGAGCGTCGAGATCTATGGCGGAACCGCTCTGTCGGTGACCTCCATTCCCGAAGGCTATGTGCAGATGAAGCGGCTGTCCTTCCAGTCGGAGATGCGCGGCATCATCCGCGGCGACACCCATTCGATCCTCATTCCCGAGAAGCAGGCGCAAACCGCCTCCGCCGTCATCGTGCACAGTTGGGATACGCTGTCGCGCCGACCGTAAGGGGGCTTTTGCGCCTTGCCGCTGCCCGTCCAATCCGCTAGGAAACCGGCAACGAAAATACAGGAATTTCGGGTATCCCGATGAGCGAAAAGCAGAAAAAACCGCAGAAGCTGAAAGCCCGCCTGCCGCGCGGCTTCGTCGACCGCGAGGCGATGGACATCCGCGCCGTCAACGAGATGACGGCGAAGATCCGCGAGGTCTATGAACGCTACGGCTTCGATCCCGTCGAGACCCCGCTCATCGAATATACCGACGCGCTGGGAAAATTCCTGCCCGACAGCGACCGCCCGAACGAGGGCGTCTTCTCCGTGCAGGATGACGACGACCAGTGGATGTCGCTGCGCTACGACCTGACGGCGCCGCTCGCCCGCCATGTCGCGGAGAATTTCAACGAGATTCAGCTGCCCTACCGCACCTATCGCGCGGGCTATGTCTTCCGCAACGAGAAGCCCGGTCCCGGCCGCTTCCGCCAGTTCATGCAGTTCGACGCCGACACGGTGGGCGCTGCCGGCGTGCAGGCCGATGCCGAGATGTGCATGATGTTCGCCGACACGATGGAAGCGCTCGGCATTGCCCGCGGCGATTACGTCATCCGCGTCAACAACCGCAAGGTTCTCGACGGCGTACTGGAAGCGATCGGCCTCGGCGGCGATGACAAGGCAGGCGCGCGTCTGACCGTGCTGCGCGCCATCGACAAGCTCGACAAGTTCGGGCCCGAAGGCGTCAGGCTGCTGCTCGGCGCTGGCCGCAAGGATGAGTCCGGTGACTTCACCAAGGGCGCCGGCTTGGCCAGCGACCAGATCGAGAAGGTCCTCTTCTTCGTCGGCATCAA
>CBFGOD010000244.1:0-6767 GCA_965650295.1 uncultured Shinella sp.
GACCGACAGGGATGCCGTGCGCGCCATCATCGCGGCGGCAAAATCGTAAATTCATGCCTTGCAAGCGGCAGGCGGGCATCCTTACGTGTAAGGCGAACAAGGAGACCCGCCATGTCGCTCACGACTTTCGTCCCCTCGCCGCTCCGCACAGCCATCGCTGCCGGCGTACTAACTGTCGCCGCCCTGCCCGCAGCCGCCGAAACGGTCGGCAAGGTCGGCGTCGACTGGATCGGCAACGATATCTATATCGACGCGGTCACGGATCCCGAGGTCACCGGCGTCACCTGCCATGTCACCTATTTCGACCGCTCCGTCATCGATCGCCTGAAGAAGGGGAACTGGTTCGAGGACCCGTCGAACAATGCGATCTCCTGCCAGCAGACCGGCCCGATCAGCATCGGCGACATCGATCTGGGCAAGGGCGGCGAAGAGGTCTTCAAGTCTGGCCTGTCGCTGATCTGGAAGTCGCTGATCGTCACACGCATCTACGACAAGAAGAACGACACGCTGATCTATCTCGCCCATTCGCGCGAACTGACCGAAGGATCGGCCAAGATGTCGATTTCCACCGTGCCGCTCTACGGCCAGACGGTGACCTGGACGAACGGCAAGCCGTAACGCTTACAAACGCGCGAAAGCACCCGGCCGGAAACCGGCCTGGTGCTTCAAAACCCGAGATCCTGCCCTGCCGCGATCAGGCGGCCTGGGCGAGTTCGTCGGCGATGACGGTGTCGAGGTTGAGGAAGCAGACCATCGACTTCTCAAGCGCCACGATGCCGCGGCAGAAGGCGCGCTGGGCCTCCGGAATGATTTCCGGCGCCGGCTGCAGAGCCTCGCTCTTGATGGTCATCATGTCCGAAACCTGCTCGACCAGCAGGCCGACCAGCTTGCCGGCGATGTCGGTGACGATGATCGCCGAGCGCTCGGACGGTTCCGTCATCTTCATGCCGAGGCGGCAGGCCATGTCGATGACCGGGATCACGGCACCGCGCAGGTTGATGAGGCCGAGCACGTAGGGGGGCGTGTGGGGCATCGGCGTCACGGGCGCCCAGCCGCGGATTTCGCGGATGGCCATGATGTCGATACAGAATTCCTGTTCTCCCAGGTGGAAGGAGACGATTTCGAGATAGGCGCCGGACTGCTTGATGGCGTTGGACATTTTCAGAACTCTTCCCAGTTCTCTGCGGCGGCTTGGGCATTGCCCTTGACCGCTGCACTGCTGCTGAAAGCCCCGGCGACCTTGGAGACAAGGTTTCTTGCCGGAGACGGGGCGGGACGGGAGGCGGCCGAAACCACTCTCGGGCTACCGACGGAGGCGCGCACGCCTTCGTGGATCTGGAACTGGCCGACAAGGCGCGTGAGATTTTCCGCGTCCTGCGCCAGCGTATGGCTTGCCGCATTGGTCTCCTCGACCATCGCGGCATTCTGCTGCGTCACCTGGTCCATCTGGTTGACGGCGACGTTGATTTCCTGAAGGCCGGCCGCCTGTTCGCGGGCGGCGGTGACGATGGAGGCCATGTGCTCGTGGATGCGCAGCACGTCGCCGCCGATGCGGCCGAGCGATTCGCCGGTCGCCTGCACGAGGCGCGAGCCGGTCTTCACTTCATCCGACGAGCGGGTAACGAGGCTCTTGATGTCCTTGGCGGCGCCGGCGGCGCGCTGCGCCAATTCACGCACTTCCTGCGCCACGACCGCAAAGCCCTTGCCGGCTTCCCCGGCGCGTGCCGCCTCGACGCCGGCATTGAGCGCCAGAAGGTTAGTCTGGAAGGCAATCTCGTCGATGACGTTGATGATCTTGCCGATCTCGCTGGAGGCGCCTTCGATGCGGTCCATCGCCGCCATGGCATCGCTGACGATGCGTTCGGATTCCACAGCACTTGCCTTGGTCGAATCGACCATGCGGCCGGCTTCCTCGGCACGCGCGGTCGCCGTGCGCACCGTGGTCATGATCTCGTCTAGCGCGGCCGACGTCTCTTCGAGCGAGGCAGCCTGCTGTTCGGTCCGGCGGGCAAGATCGTCCGCAGCGGCACGCATCTGGCCGCTGTTCGACTGGATCGAACCGGTATTGTCCTTCACCTCGGCCATGACGTTGCGCAGGCGCTCGACGGTGCCGTTGAAATCGATGCGCAGCTGTTCGAGGTCCGCACGGAACGGTTCGAGAATGGCAACGCTGAGATCGCCTTCGGACAGACGCGTCAGGCCGCGGCCAAGCGCCTCGACGGCGGCGCGAACCTGCCGCTCGTCCTCGCGGGCGACGGCTTCGCGACCGTGCCGCTCGGTTTCATTGCGTGAGCGTGTTTCCTCGCTCGCCTCTTCCAGGCCGCGCTTTTCGACGGCGGCAAGGCGGAAGGCTTCCGCCGAGCGGGCCATGTCACCGATCTCGTCGCCGCGCTCCGTGGCGGCAACGGCCGTGCTGAGGTCTCCGGAAAGAATGCGCTGCATGCTGTCGCGTACACCGAAGATACCGCGGCGAAGCATGTTGCCGTGATAGACGATCATGCCGAGCAGCGTGCCCATGCCGAGAAGACCGATGACGATCTGGTAGAACATGGATTGCCCGGAGGCGAGTTGCGCATCGTTGACGCGCGCTTCGAGAAACCTCGACCCCTCTTCCGCCAGCATGCCGAGCGCCACCGTTATCCGCTCGCCGCCGGCGTCCACCGCATCGTCGAGCGACGAGAAGGCTTCCATCGGGGCGCCGGCCTCGACCATGGTCTTGAGATCGACCGCGACGGCCTTTTCCATCATCTGCAAATCGGCATCGAAGGTCTCGAGCAGCGCCGGCTTGCCGAGTTCTGCGGCGAGCGCCCGGGCGGATACCGTGCCTTCCTTCAGCATTTTCAGCGATTTCGCGATTATTTCAACCCGATCGGGCTGGATGACCTTCTCCTCGCGGTCGATGATACTGTCCATCGCCACGAGCACGAGATCGACATTGGCAAGCCGCATGGCGCCGACGGTATCGACCTTCTTCTGGACATCGACGGCGGCCTCGGAGGCGGCGCCGATCGTCGCATTGCCGTACCAGCCGGCGGCGAGCATCGAGCCGAAGCCGAGGAACGCGGCGGCGCCGAGCGTTGCGAGACGAGAATTGACGGAAAGGGTCCGGCCCTTCACTGCAGTTTCTTGAGACATGATGCGGTTCGCCCGAGCCATGGCCCTCGCCACGGCATCCCCTTTTGGATCCTGGGTGAAATACGCTTCTCGCCGTCTCCCCCGGTCGGCGGACATCATGCCCGATGAGCCGATTCCGGCCCTTGCGCGTAATCTGGACCGTGACAAAGGAAGATTAAACAAAACCTAAGGAAGGCGTCCCGAAACTTGCATTTTAGCAAAATTCGATAAATTCCGCGTCCGGGAATACCTGACGCTGCGGGAGGCCGGCGCGGTTCCAAAACCTGCCGTTTCATGCTATCGTCGCGACATGAACAAGACCGCCCGCCGCTATACCGTTCTGCCGGCTGCGCTCATCGCGCTCGGCCTCGGCGTCATGGCCGCCACCGCCGCCTTTGCCGGCTGGATGGAGCATGGGGCGGCGATCTTCCTCAGCCTTGCCGAATCCGGCATGTCCTGGTGCTTCTGATCACATTTGCGCGAGACCGCCGCTGATCGCCCCTTGCGGCATTTGGCGCCTTTGCGTGTCGTGCTGCGAGAGACTATGACACCGGCAGATATTCATCCGAAGGACTGCCATGAAGACCCTGCGCCTCGTACTCTGGATCGCCGTTGCCCTCGTCGCCGCGCTGCTCGGCTGGCTGACGCTGGAGGCGACGCGCACGAAGGATGAAGTCGCCGGCGGTCCGTTCGGCGTGCCCTTCACGCTCGTCGCGCAGGATGGCAAGCCGATCACCGAAAAGGCCTTCACCGGCAAGCCGACCGCCCTGTTCTTCGGCTTCACCCATTGCCCGGAAGTCTGCCCGACGACGCTCTTCGAAATGAACGGCTGGCTCACCAAGGTCGATCCCGATGGCTCCAAGCTGCAGGCCTATTTCGTCACCGTCGATCCGGAGCGCGACACGCCCGAACTGATCGGCCAGTATGTCGGCAACGTCTCCAAGCGCATCACCGGCATTTCCGGTCCGGCCGACAAGGTCCTGGAGATGGTCAAGGGTTTTCGCGTTTATTACCGCAAGGTGCCGCTCGATGAGAAGAAGCCCGACGGCGACTACACGATGGATCACACTGCATCTGTCTTCCTGCTCGATTCCACCGGCCGTTTCGTTGGAACGATCGCCTATGGCGAGAACCCCGACACCGCCGAGCAGAAGCTTGCCAACCTGATCAAGCGATAAGCGCAATCCGCCTTTGCCTCGGCTTTCGGACATGCTAGGCGAACCCTGAGATAACAGGGATCCCGGCCGTGAGCGAAATCCGCCTCTACATCACCACCACCGAGAAGCGCGCCGATATCGCGCTCTCGTTGATGACCGACGCCTTCGAGGAAGAAGGCTACGCCATCGCGACGATGGAGATCGACGAGAAGAACGACATCTGGGAAGCCTCCGTCTACATGTTCCGTGTCGACGAGGACGAGATCACCGAGCGTTTCACCGCCCTGCTTGCCGACGAATTTCCAGATGCCGAGATCAAGCGCGAGGAACTGCCCGATATCGACTGGATCGCCAAGTCGCTCGAAGGCCTGAAGCCCGTACGCGCCGGCCGCTTCGTCGTGCATGGCTCGCATGATCGCGGCACCGCCCGCCCCGGCGAAATCGCAATCGAGATCGATGCCGGCCAGGCCTTCGGCACCGGCCATCACGGAACGACAGCCGGCTGCCTCGAGGTGATCAACAGCGTCATGCGCTCCCGCAGAGTCAAGCGCGTGCTTGACCTTGGGACAGGCAGTGGCGTGCTCGCCATCGCCGCGCGCAAACTGTCGCCAGCCCAGGTGCTGGCGACCGATATCGACCCGATCGCCACCCGCGTCGCCCGTGAAAACGTGCGTATCAACGGCATCGCCTCGGGCATCGCGCTGGAAACCGCGCCTGGCTTCCACTCCACCGCCTTCGGCCGCCACGGCCCCTTCGACCTCATCATCGCCAATATCCTGGCCCGCCCGCTGATGCGCATGGCGCCGCAGCTCGCCGCACAGCTCACGCCGGGCGGCGACGTCATCCTGTCGGGTATCCTCGCTTCGCAGCGCTGGAAGGTGCTGGCCGCCTATAACGGCGCCGGCCTCAGCCATGTGCGCACCATCTGGCGCGAAGGCTGGGTGACGATCCATCTCGCCAAGCGCTGAGATCGCTCTTGCGTGATCCCCGCGTTCAAGACCGGGGATCACGCAGCGGAATAACGCAGAGTCACGAGAAAAGAAAAAGGCGGTGCCAGAGGCACCGCCTATGGGCCGGCAAGCCGACCTGTCCGCGAGCTTGAGGAGGAGGAGTGCTCAAGCGGACCTATGTGTTCCGAACGCCTTCCCGGAGGAGGGAGGAGGAGTGACCAGAAAGACGTCTGATCGGAACACCTAGCATTTCGCCTTTCGGCGTTTCCTGTGCGATACGAAGGACTGGAGGAGGTTTCGCTTCGTTTCGCTTGAAGCGCGTTTCAAGTTCGCTTCGTTGGCGCCGTTTATAATCGATTCAAAAATTAACGACAGCGCTGATGTGGCATGGGTGCCATGCGCAGCATGCATAAGTCCAATCTGAGACCTCTTGGGACCACCTGACATGGCCGCGATAGTCATTCCCCTGCTTGCACTTGCCGTCATCATATGGGTTCTCTGGACCGCGCTTCGCGCCAATGCGGAAGCCCGCCGCAATCCCCAGGCCATCGAAAGCGCCACCCGCACGGAAGACGAACGGCGCCGCATCGTGGAATCGTTGCGCGACCGGTTGAGCCGCGAACCGCTCGGCGCGCCCCTGGCGGAACGCCTGTGGCAACGGCTGATGAAGGAAGCGCCGAACAATGGCGTCATCTATGATCGCCACCGCGACTTCTGCGGCCAGGGCCTCATCCGCACGCCCGAAGGCGTGATGCTGGCCGATGTGCAGGACGGCGGCTCCTATTTCGGCCCGGCGATTGCGCAATGGGCGACGGAGCAGGCTTTCGTCGCCTTCGTCGCCCGCCAATCGGATTTTTCCATGAGTGGCTGGGATGCGGGCGAACCGGTTTTCTTCACCGAAGACGACTGGTATCGCAACAACCAGCGCCTGACCCGCGCCGTCATGGAACGCTATCTCTCCCGCCTTTGACGCGCCCCCGCGATGGGCTAGATTGCCGCCACGATTCATCGCCTGAGCGGAAGCATCCCATGTTCCAGAGTTTCGACGTCACCTCCACGCCCCAGTTCGGCCGCGAACGGGCCGATGCGCTGCGCGCCTCCTTCGATGCACTCGGCATCGACGGCTTTCTCGTGCCGCGCGCCGATGAATATCAGGGCGAATATGTGCCGGCCTCGGCGGAGCGTCTGTCCTGGCTGACGGGCTTTACCGGTTCGGCGGGCGTGGCGCTCGTCATGCGCGGTCAGGCCGTCGTCTTCGTCGACGGTCGTTACGTCACGCAGCTCGCCGAACAGGTGGATGGCAGCGTATATACCGGCGGCGATCTCGTCGGCGAGCCACCGCATCTCTGGCTGCAAAACCACGGCCCCAAAGGTTTCCGGCTCGGCATCGATCCGTGGCTGCACACGGCAGCCGAAGTGCGCCGTCTGGAAAAGGCGCTCGCCACGCTCGGCGGCAGCCTCGTCTTGCTGCCCTATAACCCGCTCGACAAGACCTGGACGAACCGTCCGGCCGAACCGCTCGGCCGCGTGACAATCCAGGCCATCG
>CBFGOD010000245.1:0-6747 GCA_965650295.1 uncultured Shinella sp.
GAGGCGATGGCCATCGTGGCACCGCCCCGCAGGCTTTCGATGTAGGGAAGGTCAGTCACATCAAAACCTTGTCAGGCAAATCTAAAGCTTTTTCGCCGCTTCCAGAACGGCTTCGACATGGCCCTTGACCTTTACCTTCGACCATATCTCGGCGATCTTGCCGGCAGCATCGATGAGAATGGTCGTGCGCTCGACACCCATATAGGTGCGGCCGTACATGCTCTTTTCCTTCCACACGCCATAGGCTTCCAGCGTCTCAAGACTTTCATTCGAGGCGAGCGGCACGCCGAGGTCGAATTTCTTGACGAATTTGTCGTGCTTCTTCACCGGGTCAGGCGAAAGGCCGATAAGCGCGACGCTGGCGGCATCGAAATCCGGCTTGGCTGCCGTGAAATCCTTGGCCTCCTGGGTGCAGCCCTCGGTATCGTCCTTCGGATAGAAGAAGAGAACGACGGGCTTTCCCCTGAAATCCGAGAGCGAAAGCGTGCCTCCGCCATCGCGCGGAAGAGTGAAATCCGGCGCTTCGACGCCCGGTACGAGTTCTGCCATGGGATTTCCTTTCTTTGGCCGGCTTTTTGAGTCAAGCAGCCGGCCTCCCGCATATATAGTGGCTGACAGAATCGTCCAGCGACGACAGGACGATGCGCAGCGATTCCGTGGGATAACGTTGCAATACAGGGAAAGGAAACCAGCGCGAGATGGACGAAGTCCGCGGCGAGAAAGTCGTGTTCCGGAGAAAGGACATCGTTCCGCTGCATGACCTGCCGTCTGCGCAGGCGCATGAGCCTATCGTGCTGCATGCGGTGGACGCGAGCCGTACCAACATCTGCATGCGTCTGGTCGCGGTCACGATCACGCTTTTCCTGCTCATCGGCGCCATACTCGTCGGCCTGGTGGAGATGGGGACCTTCGACAGCACGCTGAATGCCCGTGCCGTTGCCGCGCTGAACAAGGCGCTCGGGCCGCGCTATCGCGCCTCCGTCGATCACACCGTCGTGCGCCTTTCGGGCTTTGGAAGTCTGGCGCTGAAAGCCGAGGATGCGCGCATCATCGACGTCGAATCCGGCCAGGAACTGGCAACGACGGCCTCGGTCGGCATCGTGCTCGATCCGACGGCGCTGCTTTCAGGCCGCATCGCCGTATCGAGGCTCGATGTCGATGGCGCCATGTTCAATGCCGCGCTCCTGCCGAAGAGCGCGCCGCTCGACCTTGCCGCCTTGCGCATTTCCGACGTGCCGAATTACCTCGAAACCACCTTCGAGCGCCTCGACGGCATCAGCCGCCTGATCGAGGCCAACGGCATGCAGACCGTCCGCATTTCCGATCTCGGCGCGACCTTTCGCGGGCCGGACGGCAAGCCGGTCACGCTCGATGTCGCCAGCCTCCAGTTCACCCGCGAGGGTGGCCAGAGCATGTCGATCGACGGGCACTTCACCGTCAATGGCGAGCAGGGCGAGATCGACCTGACGACATCGGGCGCCGCCGGATCCATCCGGGCCATCGATGGCGCGATCCGCAATGTCGATCTCGGCGATTTCATGCTGAGCCATGATCCGCAGGGCGAGATCCATGCCGGCGTCGATACGGCGGCGGATGTCTCCGTCAGCGCGGTGCGCGAGGTGGAGGGGGCAAAGCCTGCTCTGGGTCTCGACGTGAAGCTTTCCGCGGGCTCCGTCTATGGCGACGGCATTGCAGCCGAACTGCGCCCATCCTCCGTAAAGGTCCGGTACAATTTCGAAAAGGGGTCCATCGAACTTGCCTCGACCGATGCCAGCGTCGGTCAGTCGCTGTTTCCGTTCACCGGCGGCCTGATCGATCTCGATCGCGTCTCCGACCGGACGGAGAAGGGGTTCGCCATCGATCTCGTTTTCAGCAACGCGATCACCCGGCCCGTTGATACCGGCGAGGCGCCGATCCGCTTCGATGCCAAGGTGAACGGCTATTATCTCGCCAAGGCAAAGAGCTTGCGGTTCGAGGAAATGGCGGTGGCGAGCGACAAGGGCAGCATTGCCGGCTCGCTCGCCTTGCAATTCGGCGAAAAGGAGCCGGAGGTCAGCTTCGTGATGATCGCCAGCGAGCTGCAATCGGTCGCCATCAAGCAGTTCTGGCCGTTCTGGATGGCCAAGACGGCGCGCAGCTGGGTGGCGAAGAACATTTTCGGCGGCACAGTCACCAATGGCCGCATCGAGTTCTACCTCGCTGCCGGCCGCAAGCGCGAGCCCGGTGTGCCGATGCATCTCACGGCTGATGAGTTGAAGATCGACTTCGACATCAAGGGCGCGCGCATGAATATCGCCGGTGATATTCCGCCGCTGCGCGATACGTCGGGCACGTTCCGCCTGCGTGGTCCGCGCACCGAGATCGGCATTACCGGAGGCACGGCCTATTTCCCCTCCGGCCGGTCCGTGGCGCTGGCCGGTGGCACCTTCGTGCTGCCCGACAACTACACCAAGCCGTTGATGGCCGACATGGACATCGATGTTGCCGGCAATGCCGATGCGATTGCCGAACTGGTCACCTATCGGCCGATCCGCGCACTGCCTGCAACGGGCTTCGCACCCGATGATTTCAGCGGCCTCGTCAAGGCGAAGGTCAAGGCGCATTTCGGCGTCATCTCTTCTCACAACCCGCCCCCGCCGCAGTGGACGGCGACACTCGATCTCGATGACGTCGATGTGCACAAGCCGATCGCCGGGCGCGAGGTGACGGCGCTGCATGGCACGCTCGCGATCGATCCTGAGCGGGCCGATCTGAAAGCAAAGGCCGATATCGACGGCGTGACGCTTGATCTCGAACTGGTCGAGCCCGTCAACAAGGCGGCCGGCGTCACACGCCAGACCGTGCTGTCAGGCACGCTCGACAACAAGGACCGGCGCAAATTGCTTCCCGGCCTCGATGATATCGTCGAGGGGGAGGTCTCCATCCGGATGGAGCAGGAGGGCGACGGTCCGCGCACCGTGGAGGCGGATCTGGGCGCTGCCGCCGTTTCCGCACCCTGGCTCGGGTGGACAAAGGGGGCGGGTATCGGCGGGAAGGTGACGCTGACGGCCGACACCAAGGATGGGACGACGCGTGTCTCCGATTTCCGCTTTACGGGTGATGGTTTCAACGTCGCAGGCGATCTCGTCTTCCATGGCGTCGCGTTGGATTCCGCCAGCTTCTCCACCTTGCAACTGTCCGCCGACGACCGGTTTCGGTTGGCAGTCGATCGCAACAAGTCGGGCCTCACGGTTGCCGTGAACGGCGAGTCGGCCGATGTCCGGGCGGTGCTGGCGTGGCTCAAGCGCGCGGACAGCGGTGGCGGTGAGCGCAAGAGCAAACTCGGAATGAGCTTCAAGGCCAAGCTGGGGCGGGCTGTCGGTTTCAATGGCGAAAGCCTCAACAATGTCAGCCTCAGCTATTCGACGACAGGAAGCCGCATTGCCGCAATCGATCTTTCGGCTGTCACCGAAAACGGCGCTCCGGTCGTAGGGCAAATGGTACAAAGCGGCGGTTCGGACGCCATCCAGCTGACCAGCGGCGATGCCGGCGCCGTCGCCCGTTTTGCCGATATCTACAGCCACATGCGCGGCGGCCTTCTCAACGTTCGCCTGCGCGAGACCACGAATAGCGGCTGGCGCGGTTCGGTCGATATCCGTAACTTCGCGCTTGTCGGCGAAGAGCGGCTGCGGTCTCTCGTCTCCACGCCGACCGGCGGGGACGGACGCAGCCTCAACGATGCGGTGCGCAAGGAAATCGACGTGAGCGCGGTCAAATTTTCGCGCGGCTTTGCCCAGGTGCGTGTCGGCGGCGGTACGCTGGCGCTGGAGAACGGCGTGGTGCGCGGCGAAAGCGTGGGCGCGACGTTCCAGGGTGTGGTGCGCGATGCCAATGGCCAGACGGAGATGACCGGCACCTTCATGCCGGCCTATGGCCTCAACCGGCTCTTTGCCGAATTGCCGCTCATCGGCATCATTCTCGGCAATGGCAACGACCGTGGCCTGATCGGCATCACCTTCAAGCTGTCGGGACCGTTCGACAAGCCGCGCCTCAACATCAACCCGCTGTCGATCATCGCGCCGGGCGTCTTCCGCAACATCTTCGAGTTCCAATGAAAAAGGCCGCCCTGGAGGCGGCCTTGATCGAACGTCTTTCCGTGCGCCTCAGGCCGGGCGCACGAGAATGTGCTTCTTCTTGCCGAGCGACAGCTTGATGACGCCATCGGCCGAAACGTCCGCCGTGCCGATCACCCGGCGCTCATCGGAGATCGCGGCATCGTTGATGCGCACCGCACCACCTTGAACGTGGCGGCGGGCTTCGCCGTTCGAGGCGGCGAGACCGGCCTTGACGACCAGCGACAGCAGACCGATCCCGGCCTCGAGCTCGCTCGTGGCGACATCGACCGACGGCAGGTTTTCGGCGATCGCGCCCTCCTCGAAGGTTTTGCGCGCGGTCTCGGCGGCCTGCTCGGCGGCGGCGCGGCCGTGCAGCACGGCTGTTACTTCCGTCGCAAGGATCTTCTTCACCTCGTTAATCTCAGCACCGCCAAGCGCGGAGAGGCGGGCGATCTCGTCCATCGGCAGCGTCGTGTAGAGCTTCAGGAAGCGCGAGACGTCGGCGTCTTCCGTGTTGCGCCAGTACTGCCAGAAGTCATAGGCCGACAGCATGTCCGGATTGAGCCAGACGGCACCGTTGACCGACTTGCCCATCTTGGCGCCCGAGGCGGTCGTCAGGAGCGGCGAGGTCAGCGCGTAGAGCTGCGGCGTGCCCATGCGGTGGCCGAGGTCGATGCCGTTGATGATGTTGCCCCACTGGTCGGAGCCGCCCATCTGCAGGCGCACGTCGTAGCGCTTGTTCAGCTCTACGAAGTCGTAGGCCTGCAGGATCATATAGTTGAATTCGAGGAAGGACAGCGATTGCTCGCGGTCGAGGCGCGTTTTCACGCTGTCGAAGGACAGCATGCGGTTGACCGAGAAATGGCGGCCGACATCGCGCAGGAATTCCAGGTAGTTGATGCCGAGCAGCCAGTCGGCGTTGTTGATCATCAGCGCGTCCTTCGGACCGTCGCCATAGGTCAGGTAGTTGGCGAAGACCGTCTTGATGCTGGCGATGTTGTCGCTGATCGTCTGCGGCGTCATCAGCTGGCGCGCCTCGTCCTTGAACGAGGGGTCGCCGACCATGCCCGTGCCGCCGCCCATCAGCGAGACCGGGCGGTGGCCGGTCTGCTGGAACCAGTGCAGCAGCATGATCTGGATGAGCCCGCCGGCATGGAGACTGGGTGCCGTCGGGTCGAAGCCGATAAAGGCCGACACGGTTTCCTTGGCCAGGAGGTCGTCGAGGCCGGTTTCATCGGAGATCTGATGGATGAAGCCGCGCTCTTTCAGCGTGCGAAGGAAATCGGATTTGAATTCGGACATGGCCTGTCTCTCTGGTGGGATTGTTTCGGGCGGGCATTTATCACCTTTAATGGGCATTATCACTTCAAAAGTGAGTCTGGAGCGAATGGGCATGACGGGAATGCGAACGGCGATCGGTCTGATGAGCGGCACGAGCCTCGATGGTATCGATGTCGCGCTGCTGCGCACGGATGGCGAAAGCATCGTGGAGCGCGGTCCGTCGCTCGGGCGTTCCTATGACGCGGCCTTCCGCCGCCGGCTGCAAAGTGCGCTGGAAACCGCCAAAGCGATCAAGGACCGGGCGGAGCGGCCCGGCGATCTCGCTGAAATCGAGCGGGAATTGACCCTGCGTCACGCCGAAGCCGTGCGTGCCCTCGTGGCCGAAAACGGTCTGAAGGCGGCCGACATCGACGTCATCGGTTTTCACGGTCAGACCGTGCTGCACCGGCCGAACGACGCCCTGACGGTGCAACTGGGCGATGGCGGCCTGCTGGCCGAAGAGACCGGCATCGACGTCGTCTATGATATGCGTGCCAACGACATGGCGCATGGCGGGCAGGGCGCACCGCTCATTCCCGCCTATCACGCCGCTCTTGCCGCCGGTCTGTCCCAAGCCAACGGCAAAGCCATAGTCTTCGTCAATATCGGCGGCATTTCCAACCTCACCTTCATCGGAAGCGACGGCATCGGCAGCGGCGGCAACCGAATCGTCGCCTTCGACAGCGGGCCGGGCAATACGCTGATCGACCAATGGGTCGAGGCCCATGCCGGCATTCCCTATGATCAGGGCGGCATGATCGCTTCGGAAGGGCAGGTCGATGCCGATCTTGCGGCGCGCTATCTGGGTCACGCCTTCTTCACCGATCCGGTGCGCCGCTCGCTCGACCGCAACGATTTTCGCCCGCCGGAAGGCCGCGATGCGAGCCTGGAGGACGGTGCGCGCACGCTGGCGCATATCACGGCCGCCGCGATCCTGCGCTCGGCCCGCCATCTGCCGGAGAGGCCGAAACTCTATGTCGTCTGTGGCGGCGGGCGGCTCAATCGGGTCATCATGGGCGATCTCGCGGCGCTCGCCGAGGCAGAGGGGGCGGAGGTCGTGGCGGCCGAGGCCGTCGATCTCAACGGCGACAGCATGGAGGCGGAGGCATGGGCCTATCTCGCCGTGCGCTCGCTGCGTGGCCTGCCGCTGACATTTCCGGGCACGACGGGCGTAAAAATGCCCGTTACGGGCGGCCTCCTGCGCAAACCCGCCGCTGCGGGTTAACCCATTGTTTGCCCGTCATCTCTAGCATCCCTCCTCGTCGATCCGGGACGCAGTCGCCCGGAGCGGTCTTGTTGTCTTGCGTAGAGTGACCGATGAGTGGCGCTGGCT
>CBFGOD010000246.1:0-6738 GCA_965650295.1 uncultured Shinella sp.
CTTGATCGCAAGTCAAGACAGGCGAGGTGCGTCACGATGGAAAAGGAACGGGACGGCGAGGGTGGGACGGGCACGCTCGGCAAGGCCATGGCTGTTCTCGAAACGGTGGCGCTGTCGGACCGTCCTTTGCGCTTCACCGATGTGCTCGCCGTCAGCGGCCAGCCGCGCGGCACGCTGCACCGCCAACTTTCCCATCTCGTGCAGGAGGGGCTCCTGGAGCTTCGCCCCGACCATGCCTATGTGCCGGGCCTTCGCCTGCTCAAGCTCGCCTCGGCAAGCTGGGCGCGCAACGAATTCCGCGCCGTCGCCGCCCCCTTTCTGGAGGCGCTGCACCGCCAGACCGGCGAGACCGTGCATTTCGGCGTGCTGCGCGGCCGGGAGATCATCTATCTCGACAAGGTGGAAAGCCGCCAGGCGGTGCGCATGAATTCGCAGATCGGCAATGCCTCGCCCGCCTTCTGCACCGGCGTCGGCAAGGCCGCCCTTTCCACGCTCGACCCCGAGAGGCTGGAAGCCATCCTCGCCGGCATGGAGTTCCGCCGCTTCACCCCGCACACGATCACCGACCGGCCGTCCTTCATCGCCGAGCTCGACCGCATCAGGCAGAGCGGCATCGCCTTCGACCGGGAAGAGCATGAGCCGGGCATCCGCTGCGTCGCCGCGCCGGTTTTCGATGAAAGCCGCTCGCTCCTGGCGGGCGTTTCGGTGACGGGGCCGGCCTATCGCGTGAGCGAGGACCAGCTCGTTGCCTGGGCGCCGCTGGTCGGCGAAGCGGCCCGCGGCATCATGGGAGACCTCGCGGCGCGGCTTGGTCCGCAACGATAAGTCGTGGTGAATGGTTCTTGAATGGTTACACGGTTGTCTTGTGCACCCATTTTACGGTAAATTAGAAAATCACGCTGGACGTGGATGGGGGCCGCCATTAGCTTCCGTGACGACCAGCTTCGAAGTTGCGTCGCTTGCCGCGAACTTGAGCGCGGGTCATCGAACATACTTGCATTGGGATACGGGGGTTCCTGAAGCAAGCAGTGCATTGTGTCGGCACGTTATGCCGCGCGGTTGCGTGCCTTGCTGAAGGAAAATTGGACATGGCGGATCGATTCCATACGACATCTGCGCAATCCCAGACACGCTGGGGCCGTGCGCCATTGGCAATGGGCTCGCAGAACGATGTTGCCGCAAAGCTTGACGGTCTCGCCAAGCGTTTCGGCCTGCGCGGCTACTTGCTGATCAACGTTCCCTCGGAAACCTCGACGGATTTTTCCTCGAACGTGCTTTTGACGTCCTGGCCGGACGATATGCTGAAGACCTACGACCATGCCGGCCTGATCTTCGGCAGCCCCGTCATCGAGCGCCTGCGCCACAGCACCAACCCCTTCGCCTATGATGCTGACGGCACCAACCGCCGCCGCACCGATGGCAAGGCGTCGATTGCAGCCTCGCTTTTCGAAAGACACGGCATGGCGCGCGGGGCTTATTTCCCGGCGCACAATTCCGCCGGCCTGCGCGGTGCGCTTGCCTTCGGCGGCACGCGTGAAATACTCAATCCACGGGAAATGGCCGAGCTGAACGCCATGGCCAACCTCATCTTTACCGAGGTCGTCGAACTCAACGCCGCCGCGGGGCAGAACGTTTCTTTGTCGCGCCGCGAGGTCGAATGCCTGTCCTGGGCCTCGGCCGGCAAGACGAGCGTTGAAATGTCCGAAATCCTCGGCCTCTCGGAATATACGGTCAATCATTATCTGAACCGGGCGACCCGCAAGCTTGATGCGGTCAACCGGGTCCAGGCGGTCGCCAAGGCGATCCGCGCCGGCCTTTTGAACTAATGCATAAAAAACACCTTGAGATAGTCTGGAATGCGTACGGTCCCGCTCCAAATGCCCAAGGCGACAAAAGAAATGCGGGGAACAATGACAGCTGATGAAACGAGCGGTGGTGAAAACCAGCTCCAGGACGACGGCAGCGAGATCGCGGCCCTCGAGACCCAGTTCGACATCGTGCGCTACATGCGGCGCAAATGCGAACAATACGGTCTGAAATATTTTATTGTCTTCACGCTGCCCGGCTTCGAGGCGGAAAAGCTCTCGGCCTACTCCATCGTCAGCAACTGGCCGCAGGAAATCATCGGCAAATACGATGCCCTGCGCATGGTGCGCCACAGCGCCGGCATCCGCAAATTGCGGCTCACAACCGTGCCGTTCTCCTACGACATGCGCGAATGGATCGGCGAATCGTCGGAACAGACGGATTTCACCGAGCTGCTCGACGTGATGAACAATCACGGCATGCTCGTCGGTCACTTCTTTCCGGTGCACGACGCGCTCGGCAATCGCGGCGCGATCGTCTGGGGCGGCGACAATTCATCTCTCAGCCGCGATGACCGGCTGATGCTGCAGATGATCTCCGTCCACCTCTTCAACCGGCTGGCCGAGATCGGCGCGGCCTGGAAGTCGGGGCAGGTGGTGCTCACCGAGCGCGAGATCCAGTGCCTGAGCTGGACGGCGGCGGGCAAGACCAGCCTGGAAATCGCCGAAATCCTCGGCCTCTCCGAGCATACGGTCAATCACTACCTCAACCAGGTCACCCGCAAGCTGGAGGCGGTCAACCGCACCCAGGCCGTGGTGAAGGCGATCCGCCGCGGGCTTATCGCCTAGGTTCCGTGACTTCCGGCAAAGATGCCGCTGTCCACCGCCGGTAAATTCGTTTGGCGACCGCCTTTTCGTGCACTATCTACGAAGGCGGCGGGCCGATCCCGTGGCAGGTTGATGAGGGTTTCATGACGGACGTAAGCAAGGAACAGGTGCTGGAACGGCTGCGCACGGTGCGCGGTCCTGATATGGACGGCAACATCGTCGATCTCGGCATGGTTTCCGACGTCTTCATTTCCGACGGCAAGGCCTATTTCTCGATCACCGTGCCGGCAGAGCGCGCCCGCGAACTCGATCCGATGCGGGCCGCCGCCGAGCGCGTCGTCAAGGAAATCCCCGGTATCAAGGCGGCCATGGTGGCGCTGACGGCCGACAAGCGTGCCGCGACCGGCCCCGCTGCCGCGCGCGCGCCCGCACCACCGCCGCCGGGTCGCGGTGCTAGCGATCACAGCCATGCCGGCCACAGTCACGCCGGCCACGGCCATGCCACACCCGGCCAGCCGCAGCAGCGTACAAAGTCGGGCATTCCCGGTGTCGGCGCCATCATCGCGGTCGCCTCGGGCAAGGGCGGTGTCGGCAAATCGACGACCTCGGTCAACCTCGCGCTGGCGCTGAAGGCGAACGGCCTGCGTGTCGGCATTCTCGACGCCGATATCTACGGCCCTTCGATGCCGCGCCTCCTGAAGATTTCCGGCCGGCCGCAGCAGATCGAAGGCCGCATCATCAAGCCGATGGAGAATTACGGCATCAAGGTCATGTCGATGGGCTTCCTCGTCGATGAGGAGGTGGCGATGATCTGGCGCGGGCCGATGATCCAGTCGGCGCTGATGCAGATGCTGCGCGAAGTCGCCTGGGGTGATCTCGACGTTCTCGTCGTCGATATGCCGCCCGGCACGGGCGACGCCCAGCTCACCATGGCCCAGCAGGTGCCGCTCGCCGGCGCCGTCATCGTTTCCACCCCGCAGGACCTCGCGCTTATCGATGCCCGCAAGGGCCTCAATATGTTCTCGAAGGTCGAGGTGCCCGTGCTCGGCATTGTCGAGAACATGAGCTATTTCATCGCGCCCGATACCGGCAACCGCTACGACATCTTCGGCCATGGCGGCGCGCGCAAGGAGGCCGAGCGCATCGGCGTGCCCTTCCTCGGCGAAGTGCCACTGACCATGGATATCCGCGAGACCTCCGATGCCGGCACGCCCGTCGTCGTGTCCAACCCGGAGGGTGCGGCGGCCAAGACCTATCGCGCGATCGCCACCCGCGTCTGGCAGGAGCTGGAGGCCATCCAGGGCAAGGGCGCGCGCGGCGCGCCGGCGATTGTGTTCGAATAGGGCGGGTGTCGCGGGGATGGTCACCCCCCCTCTGCCCTGCCGGGCATCTCCCCCACAAGGGGGGAGATCGGCAAGAAGCAAGAACCTTTTTCAATTAACAACGCTGGAGAGGGGCGAAACGGGTCTCCATCCAATCTCCCCCCTTGTGGGGGAGATGCCCGGCAGGGCAGAGGGGGTATCCCGACCGTCACCTTGCCATAGCCCGCTCAGGGGTGAGCTTGATTTTTATGTTGCGCCGCGCAATATGCGCGGCCAACCGCTGATGGTGGCGTCCAATCACGCGCGATTGCGCGAGGGAGTGTGAGCGATGGTCCGTTCCGGAGCCATTCGCCGGTGATCACGGTTTTCCGTCCCAATGGCGAGGCGTGCGCTTTGCCCACAGAGACCGATTCTGCCGCCGCCGATGCTCTAGCCGGCGCCGTCTGGGTCGATCTCAACGAACCGACGCGCGACGAGGAACTGCTGATCGAGCGTGTGCTCGGCCTGGAAGTGCCGACCCGCGACGAACTCAAGGATATCGAGCCGTCGAGCCGCCTCTACACCGATGGCGCCAATACCTACATGACCGCCTCGCTGATCGTGAAGGCCGAGGGCGATCTTCCCCACCTGACCGATGTCGGCTTCATCCTGACGGCCGGCAAGCTCTTGACGGTGCGTTACGCCGAACCGCGCTCCTTCGCGTTGTTCAAGAGCGCGATGCACCGCATTCCCGGCGGCTGTTCCACGTCGACCGTCATGCTGACGCGGCTGCTCGAAACCATCGCCGACCGCACCGCCGAAATCCTCGAGATCGCAGTGGCGCGCGCCGACAAGCTGTCGCTCGAAGTATTCGGCGAAAACCGGCACCTGTCACGCCGCCCGCCGCGCTATCTCGAAGACCGCGTCGTGCAGGTTTCGGCCCTGCACCGGCTGCTCGCCAAGGCGCGCGACAGTCTGATGTCGCTCTCGCGCATGCTGACCTTCCTGCATGCGCTGCCGGCGCTGCAATCCGACCGCGCGAGCCTCGAACTCTGCCGCACCGTGCAGCGCGACGTGCAGTCGCTGCTGGAGCACGCAAATTTCGTCGCGGGAAACATCACCTTCCTGCTGGATGCCTCGCTCGGCCTCATCAGCCTCGAGCAGAACGCCATCATCAAGATCTTCTCGATTGCCTCGGTCGTGCTTCTGCCGCCGACGCTGATCGCCTCCATCTACGGCATGAATTTCGAGTTCATGCCGGAATTGCACATTGCCTACGCCTATCCGCTGACGATCGCGGGAATGGTGCTCTCGGCAATCCTTCCGTTCTATTTCTTTCGCTGGAAAGGCTGGCTCTAGAGCCTGATCGCCCCATGCAACCACATGCCGGTAGCGCACCGCACACCCAAAGCCGGGCGCGCACGCTGTTTCTGCTCTCCCTCGGTTCCGTCGGCGTCGTCTATGGCGATATCGGCACCAGCCCGCTCTACGCCTTCCGTGAAGCGTTGCGCCCGGTCGCGCATGATGGCGTGCAGCGTCTGGAGGTCGTCGGCCTCATCTCGCTGATGATCTGGACGTTGACGGTCATCGTCACGCTCAAATACGTGCTCTTCCTCCTGCGCGCCGACAACCACGGCGAGGGCGGAACGCTTTCCCTGCTGGCGCTGCTTTCGAAGACGGCCGGCAACCATGCCCACATCCTGTTCTTCATGGGCGCCATCGGTGCGGCGCTGTTCATCGGCGATGCCATGATCACGCCGGCGCTCTCGGTTCTCTCGGCCGTGGAGGGCCTGGAACTGGTGACGCCGACGCTCGGTGACTATGTCGTTCCCATTTCGGTGGTCATCCTCGTCGTGCTGTTTGCCGTGCAATCCTGGGGAACGGCCGCGGTTTCCAAATTCTTCGGGCCGATCACCGCCGTCTGGTTCATCGTCATGGGCGTCGCCGGCCTCAATCACATCAGCGACGATCTGGGCATTCTTGCGGCATTCAATCCATACTACGCCGTCGTCTTCATGCTCAACGAGGGCTATGTCGGCCTCGTCGTTCTCGGCGCCGTCTTCCTGACGGTCACGGGGGCCGAAGCGCTCTATGCGGATCTCGGCCATTTCGGCCGCCGGCCGATCCAGTGGGCCTGGTTCTGCCTGGTGTTCCCGGCGCTGACGCTCAACTATCTCGGCCAGGGCGCGCTGGTGCTTGCCCATCCCGAGACGATCGCCAACCCGTTCTTCCTGATGTTCCCGAAATGGGCGCTGCTGCCGGTCGTCATCCTTGCGACGTTTGCGACCGTCATCGCCAGCCAGGCGGTCATTACCGGCGCCTTCTCGCTGACGCGCCAGGCCATCCATCTCGGCTTCCTGCCGCGCATGGAAATCTACCACACCTCGGAAACCCAAACCGGCCAGATCTATCTGCCCGGCGTCAACACCGTGCTGCTGTTCGGCGTGATGCTGCTCGTCTTCATCTTCGGCTCGTCCGAATCGCTGGCGACCGCCTATGGCATCTCCGTCACCGGCGCGATGGTGGTGACGACGGTGCTGGCCTTCGAATTCCTGCGCAAGCGCTGGCGCTGGAAACCGCTCGCCGCCGTCGCTGTCCTGACGCCGCTCTTTTTGCTCGAGCTCACCTTCCTCGGCGCAAACCTCCTCAAGGTGCATGATGGTGGCTATGTGCCGGTCATGATCGCCGGTGCGGTGGTGATCCTGATGTGGACCTGGACGCGCGGCACGCGCATCCTGCGCGACAAGACGCGGCGCATCGAAGTGCCCCTGCCGGCCTTCATCAAGTCGGTGGAAAAGCAGAGC
>CBFGOD010000247.1:0-6730 GCA_965650295.1 uncultured Shinella sp.
GCTGAAGCGCATTGCCGCCGAAGGGCGCGACGGGTTCTATACCGGGGCGGTGGCGGAGGACATGGTGTCCTATCTCCGCTCGCTTGGCGGCCTGCACACGCTGGAGGATTTTGCGGAGGCGCGGGGCGACTATGTGACGCCCGTGACGACGGATTTCCGGGGCCACACCATCCACGAATGCCCGCCGAACGGACAGGGCATCATCGCGCTGCTGATCCTGAACATTCTGAGCCGTTTCGAGGCCCAGGGCGATCCGCAATCGCCGGACCGGCTGCACTTGGAAATCGAGGCGACGCGGCTTGCCTATGCCGCGCGCGACGCCTGGATCGCCGACCCGGACAAGGCGCATGTGCCCGTCGAGGAGTTGTTGTCGGATAGCCTTGCCGACCGGCTGGCCGGCATGATCGACCTCAATCGCGCGCTGACGGATTTGCCGCCCTTCGACATGCCGCTGCACCGCGATACGGTCTATATTTCCGTGGTGGACCGTGACCGTAATGCCGTCAGCTTCATCAACTCTGTTTTCGACAGTTTCGGCACCGGCCTTGTCGCGCCGCGCTCCGGCGTCGTGCTGCACAATCGCGGCCAGAGTTTTTCGCTGAAGCCCGGCCATCCCAATGTCGTGGCACCGGGCAAGAGGCCGCTGCACACCATCATTCCCGGCATGGTAACCCGTAACGGCCGGGTTGAAATGCCCTTCGGCGTCATGGGTGGCTACTACCAGGCGATGGGCCATGCCCATCTCATCTCCAAGGTCTTCGACTACGGCATGGACCTGCAGGAGGCAATCGATCTGCCGCGTCTCATTCCCACGTCCGAAGGCACGCTTGTCGAAGCCGAACACACGCTGCCGGCCGCGACGGCAAGCGAACTCGAACGGCGCGGCTTCTCGCTCGTTCCGGCCGAAGGGCCGATCGGCGGGGCACAGGCGATCCGCATCGATTGGGAAAACGGCACGCTGATCGGCGGGTCGGAATCGCGCAAGGACGGCATAGCACTCGGGCTTTGAAGGGCGCGCGCCTCAGGTCAGAGATGGCGGCCGGCGTCCAGCAGCTCTTCGGCTTCTTCCAGCGTCATGGCGAATATCTTTCTGCCGATGTCGAAGCCGAAGCCGCCGCGGGCAAAGGCGGAGAATTCCTTGGCCTTTCGCTTGTCGTCCAGCTCCACCTTGCGGAACGGGCCGAAGGCGCGCTTGCGGGCGAGCACGACGGCAGCGTAGAGGTCGTCCATCTCGGCCACCGCGGCGGCGGCCGTTTCCTTGGCGATGCCTTTCTGCGAGAGCTTCTGCACGACCGCGCGCTTCGAGCGGCCGCTGCGCATGCCGGAGCGGCTGCTCATTTCGGCAAAGGCCGTATCGTCGAGTGCCTTGTTGTCATAGGCGAATTTCACCGCGGCATCGGCCAGCGCCTTGACCTGCGCGTCGCTGATATCCTCGAATTTCTCCCGCGCCTTGCGGGCGATGGCGTCGAAGAGCTGCTTTTCCGTGTGCATGCGCCGTTCGATGCGATAGATCGTCGAATTGCGCGCCCAGGAGAACATGCGCGGGGTGGGCACATCGGCGGGCGTGTCGTCTTCGAGGCTCACGGGGGCTTTCGGCAAGGAGTGCTTCGGATCCCGTTCTTATGGAAGAAGTTTTCCGCCCTGTCACGCCTCGGCCTTCGCCACGACGAGGTCGATCTCGACCAGCGCATCGCGCCCGAGTGCTGCAACGCCGACCGTGGTGCGGGCCGGCAGATGCGCGTCCTCATTGAAATGCCGGTGATAGACTGCATTGAGGCCCGCATAATCGCGGGCGAAATCCGTGAGATAGATCCGGACGAAGACTGTGTCTTCCAGCCGATATCCCGTGGCGTCGAGAATGCGGTGCAGGTTGCGGAAGACGAGTTCGGTCTGGGCTTCGATGGATGCAGGCAGCGGCGCGTCGGGCTGATCGGGGTCGATCGGCAACTGGCCGGTGACATGGAGCAGCCCGCCCGCTTCAACGGCATGCGCATAGCGTGCAGTCTTCGGCGGCGGCGCGGCGTTGGCAACGATGTGGCGGCGCAGCGGCATGATCGAATATCCGGTGAGAGACGGGTGCCGGCCGGACCGGCACCCGGATGGAAGGCTCAACTCCAGGCGTGGCGCGGGGCGTTGATGCCGTTGAGGTAGAAATTGCCGACGTGGAAGAATTTCCAGCGCACGGGATCGTGCAACGTATGGGCGCGCGCATTGCGCCAGTGGCGGTCGAGATTGTGTTTGGCGAGCGTTGAGCGCGTGCCGGCCAGTTCGAACAGCTTGTTCGTGGCGAGGATCGCGATTTCCGTCGTCAGCACCTTGGCTTCGGCGGTCTTGATGGTCGCGTCGTTGATCGTCTCTTCCGTCGCGCTCTTCAGGCCGGCGTCGATTGCCTCGCCAGCGATGTCGAGCAGGGCTTCGGCCGCATGCAGCCGGATCTTCAGGTCGCCGATGGCGGCGATGGTGAAGGGGTCCTCGCCCGCCGTCTCCTTGCCGCTGTCGATCCATGGACGGCTCTGCGTCTTGATGAAGGCGATGGCATCATCAATGGCGCCGCGCGCGATGCCGGCATCGATGGCGGCCTGGATGATCTGCGAGACGGGGCCGGCAATGGTCGGCCGGTCGAATGCGGCGACCGGCAGCAGCCGGCTCTTCGGCACGCGGACATTCTCGATCTTCACCGCGCCGGAGGCCGTGGTGCGCTGGCCGAAGCTCGACCAGTTGTTGGTGACGGTGATGCCGGGCGCATCGCGATCGGTGAAGACGAGATAGCCCTTCTCCTCGGCATCGACGGCGACGATCGGAATGATGTGCGAGAGCAGGGCACCCGTCGTGTAGAACTTTTCGCCGTTCACCACCGCTTCGTCGCCCTCATGCGAGACGCGCGTTTCGAAGGCGCCGACGGTCTTGCTGTTCAGTTCCGAAAAGGCATTGCCGAAGCGCAGGCCGGACAGGACCCAGCCGAAGAATTCCCTCTTCTGCTCTTCCGTACCGTCGAGGTCGATATGGCCGTTGATGGCGAGATGGTTCTGGGTGATCTGGGCAATCGAGGAATCGGCTGCGGCGAGGATGGCGATGACGCGGGCCAGCGTCTTGTAGGAAACGCCCGCACCGCCATAGGCCTTGGGCACGTTGATGCCCCAGAGGCCGCTCTGCGAATAGGCGTCGATTTCCTTCAGCGGCAGCAGGCCTTCGCGGTCGCGCAGCGCCGCACCCTGTGCGAAATCAACAGCAAGGCGTTTGGCGACGGCGATCGCCTCCTCGTCGCTCTTGATGATGTGGGCGGGGGTCTGCGGGCGGGGACGCGGCGGCACCGGGTCGTCGGAATTTACACGCGGATGCTGCGTATAGTCGATCGGCTGCTTTTCGATGATCCCCATGGCGGAACTCTCCTGTTGGTGTTGGGCAAGTTTCGCAGATAAAAATAAAATCGATAGATATTATGCATTATAAAGCGGTCGCCTGAGGAAAAATCCTTCGAAGGGTGCGATGGGTTTTGCCGGTCAGGCCTTCGTGCCGTAGTATTTTTGCGCAATGCCGGCGGCCGCTGTTATGATCTTCTGGCCGATATCGAGCATGCGGGTCCTGTTGGCGCGGGCTGTGGGGGCGGCGACGGCCAGGGCGCCGGCCGGTCTTCCATTCGGTGCAAGAATCGGTGCCGCGGCGCTGATCACGCCCATTTCAAAACCCTGCGGGTTGATCGAAAAGCCGCGTTTGGCGGTCTCCTTCAGCAGAAGGCGAACCGCCTCCGGATCCGTGACCGTCTCGGCGGAGAAACGTTCCATCGGCCGTTTCAGTGCGCGCTCGATCTCGTCGGCCGGCAGGAAGGCGAGATAGGCGACACCGGAGGCCGTGGCATGGAAGGGCAGGGGTGCGCCAAGATCGACGATCACGCGGTGGGCCTGCGAGGAATCCTCGACATGAATGGTGGAGAGCCGTCCGCCTGTGAATTCCGAGAGATGAACCGTTTCGCCGACCTCGTCCGCCAGCGCCTTGACGAACGGTGCGGCTACGGACACGAAGGGAAAACGGGCCTGACGGATACGCGCCAACCGCACCGGTGCCGCGCCGAGCCGGTATTTCCGCGTTTCCTCATCCTGCTCCACGAAGCCGTGTTTCTCGAGTTCCACCAGGAAGCGCCACGCGGTCGCCTTGTCGAGTGCCGCAAGCCGGGCGACGTCGGTCAGCCCGATATCCTTGCCGAGTTGCGAAATCACGTCGAGGAGGGAGAGGGCCTTTCCGATGGTGCTCATACGTCTCTTCCGTGCGTTTCGTTGCGGGTCGTAGGGCACCGGACGATCGGCGCCGCCGTTCCTGCTTTCAATTCCTGCGCCCTGCCACCCGTTCGACGATACTTAACATGAGAATTAACTTGACGGCGACGCAAGCTTTTGCAAGTCTAATATTAAAATAAAGGTTCAAATAATGAACCGCAAGAAAATTCGTCGAGTGGGAACCGCCGGGCACCTTTTGCGCGGCATTGGAGGCGGCAGCCGTGTGGGGCGGGCCGTCAGGATGGGAGCAAGATCATGACCAACGAAACCGCGCCGTCAGGCGGCGCGAACCAACTGCGCAAGAACAGCCTCGGCGTCGGGGCCGTCACGTTCCTCGTCGTGTCGGCCGCAGCACCCCTGACCGCCGTTGCCGGCGGCGTGCCGCTGTCGATGATGCTCGGCAACGGGCCGGGCATTCCGTTGACCTTCGTTTTCGTGACGGCGGTGCTGCTGCTGTTTGCCGTCGGCTATGTCGCGATGGCGCGCCATATCAGCAATGCCGGCGCCTTCTACGCCTATACCGCGCAGGGCCTGGGCGGGCTTGCCGGCGGCGCTGCCGCGCTTATCGCCATTCTCGCCTATAATGCCATGCAGATCGGCGTTTTCGGCCTGTTCGGTGCCGCGACGGCCGGCTTCTTCGCCGGCTATGGCATCGACCTGCCCTGGTGGGTCTGGACCTATATCGGCATCGCGCTCGTCGCGGTCTTCGGCTATCGCCGGGTCGATTTCTCCGCCCGCGTGCTCGCCGTGCTCGTCATCCTCGAATATCTCGTCGTGCTGGTCATCGATGTGGCCATCCTCGTCAAGGGCGGCGACAGCGGGCTTTCCGCGGCCCCCTTCACGCCGTCGGCCTTCATGAGCGGCACGCCGGCCATCGGCATCCTGTTCTGCTTTGCCGCCTTCATCGGCTTCGAGGCGACGACCATCTATTCGGAAGAAGCCCG
Organism: uncultured Shinella sp.; assembly: GCA_965650295.1. Taxonomy (GTDB): domain Bacteria; phylum Pseudomonadota; class Alphaproteobacteria; order Rhizobiales; family Rhizobiaceae; genus Shinella. Next base: position 5,216 of record CBFGOD010000247.1, read on the forward strand.
CGAACCGGAAAAGACCGTACCGCGCGCCACCTATATCTCGGTGCTCATCATCGGCCTGTTCTACATGCTGACCTCCTGGCTGATGGTCAATGGCGCCGGCGTCGACAAGCTCGTACCGGAAATCCAGGGTCTTGCCGATCCGACGACCTTCCTTTTCGGCCTTGCGGACCGTTATGTCGGCGGCGGCATCACCACCGTCATGGGCCTTCTCTTCATCACCAGCCTGTTTGCCGGCGTCGTCGCCTTCCATAACGGCGTTGCCCGCTACATGTATGTCGCCGGCCGCGAAGGCCTGCTGCCGAAGGCGCTCGGCGTCACCCATCCGGTGTTCCAGAGCCCGCATGCCGGCTCGGTCGTGCAGACGGTCATTGCCGTCGTTGTCGTCGCCCTCTTCGCCTTCACGGGGCAGGATCCGGTGCTGGCGCTGTTCTCGTGGCTGACGAATGTCGGCACGCTGGCGATCATCCTGCTGATGGCGCTCACCGCCTTCTCCATCGTCGCCTTCTTAGGCCGCAATCCCGGCCTCGAAGGCAACAAGCTGGTGACGGTCGTGCTGCCCGTCCTGACTGGGCTGATCCTCGCCGCACTGGTGTTCTATATTGCCACCAATTTCGGCGCACTCGCCGGTGCGGAAGGGCCGCTCGCCGTGTTCCTGCCGGGTCTCGTGTTGATCGCGGCGGTTATCGGCGTGTTCTGCGCGCTGCGTCTGAAGTCCGGTGACGCGGCTGCCTTCGCCCGGCTTGGCGTCGGTCGCGAAGTTTGAAAAATGGGCGGTGCTTCGGCACCGCCTACCCGACCTTTCGAGGGAAGAACATGCAGGAAAAGATCGAAGCGCTTCGCAACCTTACCATCGCTCCGCAGGCGCTATTCATCGATGGCAACTGGCGTGAACCGGCAGAAGGGCGCGCGCTCGATGTCATCTCGCCGATTAACGGTGAGCGGCTGACGAGCATTGCGGACGCGGGCGCCGTCGATGTCGACCGGGCGGTGAAAGCCGCGCGTGCGGCTTTCGAAAAGGGCCGCTGGTCCAAGGCCGCGCCGGCCGAGCGCAAGCGGGTGCTGCTCAAGATCGCCGAGCTGATCGAGAAAAACGCCCTGGAGCTTGCCGTGCTCGGCGTGCGCGACAATGGCACGGAAATCGCCATGGCGCTGAAGGCCGAGCCCGGCAGTGCCGCCGGCAGCTTCCGCTACTATGCCGAGGCGATCGACAAGGTCTATGGCGAGATCGCACCGACGGCTAGCGATATTCTCGGCCTCGTGCATCGCGAGCCGGTCGGTGTCGTCGGCGCCATCGTGCCGTGGAATTTCCCGCTGATGATCGGCGCCTGGAAGATTGCGCCGGCACTTGCCGCCGGCAATTCCGTGGTGCTGAAGCCGGCGGAGGTGGCGTCGCTGTCGCTGCTGCGCCTTGCCGAACTCTGTGCCGAAGCCGGTCTTCCCGAGGGGGTGTTCAACGTCGTTACCGGCCGCGGTGCCGTCACGGGCGAGGCGATGGGCCTGCATCCCGATATCGAT
>CBFGOD010000248.1:0-6718 GCA_965650295.1 uncultured Shinella sp.
CCTACAAGTTCTTCGGCCCGCATCTCGGCGTGCTCTGGGGGCGCGGCGATCTCTTGCGTGCGCTGCCGCCGCATCGCGTGCGCTGCCAGAGCGACGACATTCCGGATCGCTTCTGCACCGGCACGCCGCAGACCGAGCTTCTCGCCGGCCTCACCGCGACGATCGACTATCTGGCATCGACGGGCGAGGCGGCCGGCAGCACGGGCACGCGGCGCGAAAAGATGGCCGGGGCCTATCAGGCCTTCGATGCCTATGAGGCGGGCCTGACGCGCCGGCTGATCGGCGGCCTGACGGCGCTGCCGGGTGTCCGGCTGGTCGGCATCGCCAATCCCAATCTCTTCGCCCATCGCGTGCCGACGGTCTCGTTTACGCATGACCGCGTCTCGACGCATCGTTTCGCCGAAGCGCTGGCGGGCGAGGACATCAATATCTGGTCCGGCCACAACTACGCGCTGGAGCCCGCCCGCCATCTCGGCCTCTCCGAGGATGAAGGCGTGGTGCGCATCGGTATCGCGCATTACAATTCCGCCGAGGAGATCGAGCGGACGCTCACCGCAATCGGCAAGCTTGTCGCGTGAGGGCGGCTGCCATAAAGGGGTGTAACTAGCCGTTTTTCTTCGGGAATCGCGCAGATGGAACCATGACCGATAGTGCCAGCTGGATAGAGCCCTTCGCCCATGCGCTTGACCGCTACGACCAGCCCGACAGCGTGTCGGCGCTGCTGGCGGCCATCGGCTCGGTAGCGCGGTTCCATCTGGCGCTGTCGGTGGTACACCGCAAGAATGGCGGGCCGAGCTATGTCTTCGACACGTTTTCCGGCCCCAAGGCCAAGCGGGCGGTGCAGCTGTTCATCGCCGGCACTTATCTGCTCAATCCGTTCTACAACGCCTATCTCGCCGGCCTGCCGGCGGGCATCTACCTGATGCGGGATCTGGCGCCGGACGAGTATCTCGGCTCCGATCTCTATCGCGGCCTCGACATTCGCCGGCATGAGGATGAAGAACTGGGTTACCGCACCCATGGCTGGCCGGAAGGCATGGAGGAGCTGCTGATCGCCATCGCGTTGCCGGGCGGCGAAATGGCGGAGATCAGCCTGTCGCGCATCCGCAGTGAAGGCGGTTTCGATGCGGCGTCCGTCGCGCGGCTGCGCGAGGCGCATCCCTTGATCGCGGCGATATTCCGGAGGCTCTGGGCGCATCTGTCGCGCAACGAGAATGCGCCGCAGGCGCGCCCCATCGATCATCTCTTCAGCGATTTCGGCCGCGATGTGCTGAGCCCGCGCGAGCGCGAGGTGGCGCTGTTGATCCTGAAGGGGCATTCCAGCGAGTCGATCAGCTTTCACCTGGGCATCTCGATCGCCACGGTGAAGACGCACCGGCAGAAGCTCTATGCCAAGCTCAATCTCTCCACGCAGCAGGAGCTGTTTTCGACGTTTCTGCGCAGCCTCAATCTGTGAGGTGAGGGGCCGGCGCGCTCGTCTCAAGCCGCATCCACAACCCGTGCTCCACCCACCAACGTCATCCTCGGCCTCGAGCCGAGGATCCATGCCACAAATTCAACGCGTGCCGTGGCGCGTGGATCCTCGGCTCAAGGCCGAGGATGACGGAGGAGAGGGTGGAGACTGTGTCGGCGGTTAGGGGGTGAACCTGGTTCGCCCCTCCTTTCCCATTAGTTCTTCAGGTTTTCGCGGATCGCGGCCGAGATGGCCGCAAGCCCCTTGCGCAGCTCGTCCTCGGTTGGCCAGGCATAGCCGATGCGGAAATGCCGGTCGTCCTGCTCGAACCAGCTGCCGCGGCCGACATAGGCCTGGTGGCGGCTGTAGAGGCTTTCGTGGAAGCCGGCGAGATCGACATTCGCTGACGGCACGATGCGCGGGAAACAGACGCAGCCGCCCGACGGCTCGATCCATTCGACCAGCGGTTCGGAAGCGATCCAGTCCTTCACGATGGCAAAGGCGCTGGCGATGCGGGCATTGTTGAAGCTGAGCCACGCATCGCGCTGGCTGAGCGCGACATAGGCGATGTACTCATCCACCGTGCTGCCGGAAATACCGATCTGTTCGCGTGCGGCAAGGAAGGTTTCCATGAGGTCCGCATCACGCGTGATCAGCCAGCCGATGCGGATGCCGGGAATGCCGTAGGTCTTGGAAAGCGAGGACACGCTGATCACGTGGGTAGACAGGCTGGCGGCGACCGGCAGCATCGTGCCCGAGGTCATCTCGCGATAGGTCTCGTCGAAGAGCAGGCGCGTGCCCTTGCGCTCCACGAGGGCGACGAGCGCTTTCAGCTCGCTTTCGGAAATCATCACGCCGGTCGGGTTGTGCGGATAGGTGACCGAGACATATTTCGTCTCCGGCCGGATCGCCGCTTCGATCGCGGCAAGATCGAGCCGATAGCCGGTCTCGAAGGTGAGATCGACAATGGTCATGTCGGCGCCGATGGTGCGCGGCGTTTCGAGGTTCGTCGCATAGTTCGGCCTGACCACGACGATATGGTCACCGGCCTCCAGCATCGAGGTCGCGATGATGAAGAGCGCGCCTGCCGCGCCCGCCGTGACCAGCACGTCGTCGGCCTTCAGGCCGTTGCCCGTCCCGGCGATCAGGCCGCGCAGATCCGGCGCGCCGCGATGGTCGCCGTAGCACAGAAGGATGTCGTCCAGCCGGAGGTTCAGCTCACCGAGGCGGCGGTCGGCGACCGAGCTTTCCGAGAGATTGTAGCGGATCGTGTCGTAGCCGAGCTGCTCGGGGGATTCCAGCTCGATGGGCATGCGGACATATTTCATGGTTCTCTCCTCTGGTCTGCCTGTCACAGGGCTAGATCAACGCCACGCCGCGCGCCATCCACCCGGAGGGTGATGGCAATGTCCTTGCCGGCCGCCGGCGGCGACCGGTTGCGGAACCAAATGGCTGCCGCCGCCATTTCGGCTCCATCACCCAAACCGATGGAGCAAGGCGATGGACGACCGCAAGCAAGCCTCCCGCGAGGACGATTTCCGGGACTACGAACAGCGCGACATTCGCGACGGCTGGCCCTATGCCGATCGCGACGGCGACCGGGGTGCGGGCAAGAATGCGCCCTATGGCACCACGGATGCCAATCCCGAACTTCTGGACAACAAGGGTGTCGAAGTGACCGGTGATCCGGAATTGCGCAACGTCGATGGCGGGCCGCTGCCCTTTTCCGATGGCGAGGAGGACACGATTGCCGACGACGATCTTGAAGAGCGCATCGCGCAATTGCTGGAAGACGACGGCCGGTTCGATCTCGATTCGCTTGAAATCACCATCCGCGGCGGCACCGCCGATCTAGATGGGGCTGTCGACAGCGAAGAGGATCGCTGTCATCTCATCGGTCTTGTGCGGCGTGTGAAGGGCGTGCGCGCAGTAAAGGCCGATCGCCTCATGATGCGCGGGGTCGATAGTCACATTCCACGCGATCTCGACGAATAGATTTGAAATGCGTGCGGCCCGGCATCGAAAGCCGGGTCGGCGATCTTCATTCAGTGAACGCTGATGGCGATATTCGCGTCATAGGCGGCCGCCAGGAAGGCATCGCGCACATCCTCGTCCTCGACATCGCCGTCGAGTGCATCCGCGCAGATGCGGATGGCATTGTAGAACGCGGCGCCGTGCTGTTTCGGCCAGAACTCCAGAAGGTAGGCCGCAGCTTCGAGAGAACTGCGCACGACCACGAAAGATTGTGCTTCGTCGTTGGTCACCACGACGGGCATCGGCCAATTGTGCGCGTTTTCCATGACGAACCTCGTTTCGATGTTCCGTCCTCTACAATCAGGGATGGAGCGAAATGTTCCCGAGCGCCGGTTCATGATGCAGCCGCTTGACAAGGCAAATAAGAACATATAGTGAACAAATATGAAGAAATCGCTGCAGCAACGCTTGGCCATCCTTTCGGATGCCGCCAAATACGATGCCTCCTGCGCGTCGAGTGGAACCGTCAAGCGCGACTCCGTAGAGAGCGGTGGTCTCGGCTCGACCGAAGGGGCTGGCATTTGCCATGCCTATGCGCCGGACGGGCGCTGTATTTCGCTTCTGAAAATCCTGCTCACCAATTTCTGCATCTTCGATTGCGCCTATTGCATCAACCGCTCCTCGAGCAATGTGGAGCGTGCCCGCTTCACGCCGGACGAGGTTGTTTGGCTGACGCTGGAATTCTACCGGCGCAACTATATCGAGGGCCTCTTCCTTTCCTCGGGCATCATCCGCTCGCCTGATCATACGATGGGTGAAATGGTGAAGGTGGCGAAGGACCTGCGCGTGGTGCACGGCTTTCGCGGCTATATCCATCTCAAGTCCATCCCCGATGCAGCACCCGAACTGATCGAGGAAGCGGGGCTCTATGCCGATCGTCTGTCGCTGAACATCGAACTGCCGACGGATGCCGGCATCGGCCGTTTCGCGCCGGAAAAGCGCCCCGAGGGCATCCGCCGCGCCATGGGGGACCTGCGCCGCAAGATCGAGGCGGCCGATGACCCGACCTTGCAGACCAAGCGCCGCAAACGCTTTGTGCCGGGCGGCCAGAGCACGCAGATGATCGTCGGCGCCGATGGCGCCGACGACGCGACGATCCTGAAGACCAGCGCCCGGCTTTATGGTAGCTACGGCCTGAAGCGGGTCTACTATTCCGCCTTCAGTCCCATTCCGGATGCCTCGCGCGCATTGCCGCTGATCAAGCCGCCGCTGGTGCGCGAGCACCGGCTTTATCAGGCTGACTGGCTCTACCGCTTTTACGGGTTCGGTGTGGACGAGATCACCGCGGCGACCGGCGGCATGCTGGATCTCGATATGGACCCCAAGCTCGCCTGGGCACTCGCCAACCGGCAGGATTTCCCCGTCAACGTCAACAGGGCGGCGAAGGAGACTTTGCTGCGCGTGCCGGGCTTCGGCACCAAGACCGTCGATGCGATCCTCTCCAGCCGACGCTTCCGCCGCTTGCGGCTGGAGGATCTGGCACGGCTCGGCGTGTCCGTGCGCAAGGTGAAGGCCTTCATCGAGGCGGAAGGCTGGACGCCGCTGAGGCTTGCCGATCGCGCCGATCTGAAGACGCTTTTTGCGCGCAAGCCGGAACAGCTTTCGTTGCTGTGATGTGGACGATCCCGCTTCTTGCCCGCGGTGATTTTTCCGAGTGGCGCGATGCCGCCCGCGCGCTTGCCGCTGCCGGCATCTCGCCGCGGGAGGTGGACTGGCGCATAAAGGGCGATATCGAACTTTTCGAAGCCAGCACCGTGCCGGACCTGCCGGCGCCGAAAGCCGCAGCCACGCCGCTCGCCGTGCCGCAGGCGTTCCTGCCGCTGGCCGAGGCGGTTGTGTGCCATACGGAGCCGGGGCGTTTTCACCTGCTCTATCGCCTGCTCTGGCGCCTGCAATCCGACCGGCGCCTGCTGGAACTGACGGCGGACAAGGATGTCGCTTGGGCACGGCTGCTCGCCAAGAACGTTGCGCGCGACAGCCACAAGATGACGGCCTTCGTGCGCTTCAAGGAAATCGCGGGCGAGGTGGAAGGCCGCCGGCGGTTCTTCGCCTGGTTCGAGCCGACGCATTTCATCGTTGCCCGCACCGCGCCGTTCTTCCGCCGGCGCTTTGCCGATATGGACTGGATCATCGCCACGCCGAAGGGCACGGCGAGCTGGGACGGCGAAAGCCTGATCGCCGATATGCGGCCGGGCGAGGACCCCGGGCACGGCGACCCGACGGACGCGCTCTGGCGCACCTACTATGCCAGCATCTTCAATCCTGCGCGGCTGAAGACCAAGGCCATGCAGGCGGAGATGCCGAAGAAATATTGGCGCAACCTGCCTGAAGCGGCTCTCATTCCCGAGCTGATCGCCAATGCGGAAGCCAATGTGCGCGCCATGGCCGAGCGGGCCGCCAGCGACCCGCCGACCTTTCACTACAGGCTTCAGGAAGCCGCGCAAACAATGCCGCCCATCGGTTTTGCCGAAGCCGGCACGCTGGAGGGGCTGCGCGAAGAGGCTCGGCACTGCACGCGCTGCCCGCTGCATTGCACGGCGACGCAGACCGTTTTTGGCGAGGGGCAGGCGGCGGCGACGATGATGATGGTGGGCGAGCAGCCGGGCGATCAGGAGGATCTTGCGGGTCGCCCCTTTGTCGGACCGGCCGGAAAAGTGCTGGATGGCGTGCTGAAGGAAGCCGGCCTTGTGCGCGAGACGCTCTATCTCACCAATGCGGTCAAACATTTCAAATATCAGCCGCGCGGCAAGCGCCGCATCCACGAAAAGCCGAACCGCGGCGAGATCGATCATTGCCACTGGTGGCTGACGAAAGAAATCGAGCTCGTCAAACCGCGCATCATCGTGGCGCTCGGCGCCACGGCGTTCTATGCCCTGACGGGCGATCGGCGCCCGCTCAGCCAGGTGCGCAGCCGGCCCATTTCAATGCGGGATGCCGCGATGGAGGGCAATGTCGTGCTCTATCCGACCATCCACCCCTCGTTTCTGCTGCGCCTGCCCGATGAGGCCGAACGCCGGCGCCAGCAGGCTCTCTTTCTCGAGGACCTCAGGGATGTCGGCCATCTGGCAAAAAGCTTTTCGGTCTAGATGTTGTGCCGCTTGAAATCCGTCCGCGACACGACGCCGGAAAGGCGGCTCTGCCGGTCGAGCACGGCGAGACGGCGCAGGTGCAGCGACTGCATGTTGGCGAGCACGCCGGCTGGGTCCTCGTCGTCGTAGCAATAGGTGATGT
>CBFGOD010000249.1:0-6712 GCA_965650295.1 uncultured Shinella sp.
CATCGTGTCGGATAATTTCGACAGCCTCGCCTGGTGGCAGAAGCCGCTCGACTATATGTGGCACATGACGCTGCCGCTGATCACGCTGCTGCTGTCGGCCTTCGCTACCACGACGCTGCTCACCAAAAACTCGTTCATCGATGAGATCAAGAAGCAGTATGTCACGACGGCGCGCGCCAAGGGGCTGACGGAGGGGCAGGTGCTCTATGGTCACGTGTTCCGCAATGCCATGCTGATCATCATCGCCGGCTTCCCCGGCGCCTTCATCTCGGCCTTCTTCACGGGGTCGCTGCTCATCGAATATATCTTCTCGCTCGATGGCCTCGGCCGCCTCGGCTACGATTCCATCGTGCGGCGCGATTATCCGATCGTCTTTGCGACGCTCTTCATCTTCTCGCTGATGGGCCTCGTCGTCAGCCTCATCTCCGACCTCATCTATACCTGGGTCGACCCCCGCATCGATTTCGACCGGAGGGACGTGTGATGAGCGCCGTGACGGATGCAAAGCCGGTCGCGCCCCCGCGCAAGGGGCTGCTCAACCCGACCAATCTGCGGCGCTGGGAAAACTTCAAGGCGAACCGGCGCGGCTACTGGTCGCTCTGGATTTTCCTCGTCATCTTCGTGCTCTCGCTCTTTGCCGAGGGCATCGCCAACGACCGGCCGATCATCGCCTCCTACAAGGGCGAACTGCTCTTCCCGGTCGTGATCGATTATCCGGAGGAAAAGTTCGGCGGCTTCCTGGCCGAGACCGATTACCGCTCGGATTTCATTCAGGAAGAGGTCAATGCCAACGGCTGGATGATCTGGCCGCCGATCCGCTATTCCTATAGCTCGACCAATTCCAACATCCCGCATTCCGCCCCGACGAAACCCTTCTGGCTGATGTCGAAGGAAGAGCGCTGCGCGGGCTATCCCGGCGGCGTGAACGATCCGAACTGCACGATCAGCAACCTCAACTGGCTCGGCACCGACGATCAGGCGCGCGACGTGCTTGCCCGCGCCATCTATGGTTTCCGCATTTCGGTTCTGTTCGGTCTGGCACTGACCATCGCGTCCGCCATTGTCGGCGTGACGGCCGGGGCCGTGCAGGGCTATTTCGGCGGCTGGACCGATCTCCTGATGCAGCGCTTCATCGAGATCTGGTCGTCGATGCCGGTGCTCTACATCCTGCTCATCATCGCCGCCATCCTGCCGCCCGGCTTCTGGATCCTGCTCGGCATCATGCTGCTCTTCTCCTGGGTCGGCTTCGTCGGGGTGGTGCGCGCGGAATTCCTGCGTGCCCGCAATTTCGAATATGTCCGGGCCGCCCGCGCGCTCGGCGTCGGCAATGTCACGATCATGTACCGGCACCTTTTGCCGAACGCGATGGTGGCGACGCTGACCTTCCTGCCCTTCATCCTCTCGGGTTCGATCACCACGCTCACCTCGCTCGATTTCTTAGGGTTTGGAATGCCGCCGGGCTCGCCGTCGCTGGGCGAGCTGATCGCGCAGGGCAAGAACAATCTTCAGGCGCCGTGGCTCGGCATCACCGCCTTCGTCGTCATGTCCGTCATGCTGTCGCTTCTGATTTTCGTCGGAGAAGCCACGCGTGACGCCTTCGATCCGAGGAAGACCTTCCGGTGAGCACACGCGAAATCCTCCTGTCCGTCAAAGACCTGTCGGTCGCCTTCCACCAGGGCGGCAAGACCTCGCTTGCCGTCGATCAGGTGTCCTTCGACATCCACCGCGGCGAGGTCGTGGCGCTGGTCGGCGAATCCGGCTCCGGCAAGTCGGTGACGGCCAATTCCATCCTGAAGCTCCTGCCCTATCCCGCCGCCAGTCATCCCTCCGGCGAGATCCGTTTCAACGGCAAGGACCTGCTGAACGCGTCGGATGCGACGCTGCGCGCGGTGCGCGGCAACGACATCACGATGATCTTCCAGGAGCCGATGACCTCGCTCAATCCGCTGCATTCGATCGAGCGGCAGATCGGCGAGATCCTCAAGCTGCACCAGGGCATCGAAGGCACCGCTGCACGCGCCAAGATTCTGGAGTTGCTGAATCAGGTCGGCATCCGCGAGCCGGAAAAGCGCCTCGCCGCCTATCCGCACGAGCTTTCCGGCGGCCAGCGCCAGCGCGTCATGATCGCCATGGCGCTCGCCAACCGCCCGGAACTGCTGATCGCCGACGAGCCGACGACGGCGCTCGACGTGACCGTGCAGGCGCAGATCCTCGAGCTCCTGAAGAAGTTGAAGGAAGAGCACGGCATGTCCATGCTCTTCATCACCCACGACCTCGGCATCGTCCGGAAATTCGCCGACCGGGTCTGCGTGATGACCAAGGGCAAGATCGTCGAGACCGGCCCGGTGGAAGAAATCTTCTCCAACCCGCAGCATGCCTATACGCGCCACCTGCTCGCCTCCGAGCCGAAGGGCGAGCCGCGGCCGGGCGATGCCGGCCAGCCGGTCATCATCGAGGCTGACGACGTCAAGGTGTGGTTCCCGATCAAGGCCGGCTTCATGCGGCGCGTCGTCGATCATGTGAAGGCGGTCGACGGTATCGATCTCACGCTGCGCGCCGGCCATACGCTCGGCGTCGTCGGCGAATCCGGCTCCGGCAAGACGACGCTCGGTCTCGCGCTGACGCGGCTCATCGCTTCGCAGGGCCGCATCGCCTTCGTCGGGCAGGATATTGCCAGCCACTCCTTTGCCGAGATGCGGCCGCTGCGCCGGCGCATGCAGATCGTCTTCCAGGATCCTTTTGGATCGCTGTCGCCCCGCATGTCGGTGGCCGATATCGTCGCCGAGGGCCTGAAGATCCACGAGCCCGCGCTGTCGGAAGCCGAGCGCGACCATCGCGTGGCCTCGGCATTGGAGGAAACCGGCCTCGATGCCGCGACCCGCTGGCGCTATCCGCATGAATTTTCCGGCGGCCAGCGCCAGCGCATCGCGATTGCCCGCGCCATGGTGCTGAAGCCGGAATTCGTCATGCTCGACGAGCCGACCTCCGCGCTCGACATGAGCGTGCAGGCGCAGGTGGTCGAGCTGCTGCGCGATCTCCAGGCCAAGCACAATCTCGCCTATCTCTTCATCAGCCACGACCTCAAGGTCGTGCGGGCGCTCGCCAATGACATCATCGTCATGCGCGCCGGGCGCGTCGTGGAGAAAGGGCCGGCGAAGGAGATCATCGAGCGTCCCACGGAGGCCTATACCAAGGCCCTCATGGCCGCCGCCTTCAATCTCGAAGCCGTCAGGGCCGAGAGCATCCATCAGTAGCCAAGAAGAGACTGCCCATGAAAAGCCCCGTCATCATCGATCTGAAATTCGATCAGGAGGAGGTCGCGGCGGCGTTGAAGGGGGCCTTTCCGGACCGCGAGGTCGTCAACCTCCTGCATCCGGGCAACCGCAAGCGCGATCTCTCGGGCATCGACTATGCCGTGGTCTGGAAGCCGGGCGCCGATCTCTTTTCGCGGGCGAAGGATCTGAAGGTCGTGTTCTCCGGTGGTGCGGGCGTCGATCACGTGCTGACGCTGCCGGGCCTGCCGGATGTGCCGCTCGTCCGCTTCGTCGACGAGACGCTGACGACCCGCATGAGCGAATGGGTGGTCATGCAGTGCCTCCTGCACATGCGCCAGCACCGGCTCTACGAAGCGCAGCGCGACAAGCGTATCTGGCGCGAGCTTTCGCAGCCCGAGGCGAAGGATTTCACCGTCGGTATCATGGGCTTCGGCGTGCTCGGGCAGGATGCGGCGAAAAAGCTCAAGACGCTCGGCTTCAACGTCATCGGCTGGTCGAAGAGCGGCCGCAAGGTCGAGGGTTTCGAGACATTTGGCGACAGCCGTCTCGATACCTTCCTCGGCAGGAGCGATATTCTCGTCGGCCTGCTGCCGCTGACGCCGGATACGAAGGGCATCTTCAACACCGGCCTTTTCACGCGCCTCAGCCGCAAGGGGCCGTTCGGTGCGCCCGTCTTCATCAATGCCGGCCGCGGCGGCAGCCAGGTCGAGGCTGATATCGTCGCGAGCCTCAATGACGGCACGCTGCACGGCGCCTCGCTCGACGTGTTCGAGCAGGAGCCGCTGCCGCTGGAAAGCCCGCTCTGGTCGATGGACAAGGCGATATTGACGCCGCATGCGGCAGCCGCCTCCGACGTCGCAGCCCTCTTCCGCCATGTGGAACAGCAGATCGCGCGTCTCGAAAGCGGCAAGCCGCTCGAACATCTCGTCGATCGCGACGCGGGCTACTGAGGTCTTTTGTTTTGCGCATTTCCGGACGCAAAACCGCTTCGCACTTTTGCTGAAAATGCTTAAGGCCGGCGGTAACCCGTCGGCCGATCATAGAGCCAGCCGATCCGCTCGATCGCGGCATCCAGCCCCTCGCGCGCCACGCTCATCGTGTGGCCGTTGGCGTGGAGGATGGTTTTCTCGTCTTCCATGATCGCCACATGGCCCTTCCAGAAGACGAGATCGCCGCGGCGCAACTCTTCACGGCTGATCGGCGTGCCGAGGCCGGCGGCCTGCATGTCGGAATCGCGTGGGCAGCCGCGGCCGGTCATCATCATCGAGAGCTGCACCAGCGCCGAGCAATCAAGCCCGAAGCCGGAACGGCCGCCCCAGAGATAGGGCGCTTCGAGGAAACGCGTGGCGACGGCGACATAGTCGTCGCTGGCGGCCTCTCCAAGCGGCAGGCAATGGCCGGCGACGACGGATTGGCCGCCTGCCAGCGTCAGATAGCGCGTGCCGCGCGTCTCGCTCTCGCCGACGATAGTTAGCCGGCTTCCGATCGATAGCGCAAAGGCGGCGGGGGTCCGGAGATCAGCGCCGCTATAGGCAAACGTGCGGGGCACGGCGACGATGTGCGTGGGGGCGGCGTCTCCCGAGGAGAGCGCCGTCTCCTCGATATAGCCGACATAGCCGTCGAAGCCGGATTTCACCCAGGCCCAGCCGTCCGCCCGGTCGAGCACCTGCACGGCTTCGCCGAACAGCACCTGCGTATCGATGCCGGCAGCGGCGTCCGGCCGGGGCCGCAGCGATGCGACGGGCACGGCGACATGTGCTGGCGTGCCGGACACGTAATGCGGTGCCTCCACGCTGCCGCGCAGCGCCTCTTCGGCGAGGTCGGGACGATAGGCATTGAGGCGGCGGTCGGGCAGGGCGTTCATGGGCGTCTCACGGAACGAGCGTATGGCCCCTGGCGATGATGAGATCGCCGAGCCGTTCGAGATAGAGCGCACCCTCGACGGTGCGCTTGATGATGACATTGCGGCGATCGCGGTCGTCGCGCATGCGGGTAACGAGACCCTGTTCGCCCATCGTGTCAAGAGCGCGCGTGATGACCGGCTTGGTCACGCCGAGCTTGGCGGCGAGCCCGCGCACGGTGTGCGGCGGCGGCACGAGGTAGATTTCGAGCAGGATGGCAAGCTGGCGCAGCGTCAGGTCGCGGCCATCCGCATGCACCTGCTGCACGGTTACCTCGTGCCAGAGGCCGAGCGCCTGCGATGGGGTCAAGTCTACCGGCACGACGCCTCCGGGGATGAGCCTGTCCGCCCGATGAAAGGGCGGCTCAGGCAGTTGTCCCGCATTTGCGTTAGCGTTTCGTTACGCTACCGTACCGGTTCCGGAAAGGGAAGTCAGGCCGTGGTCGTCGTGCGCAGATGGTGGTAGAGCGCACGAATGGCCTGCGCCTCGCCGCCGACCGGCGAATGCGGCCGCTCGGCCTGCGCCCAGGCATAGATGTCGAAATGAGCCCAGTGCTTGTTGCGGGTGACGAAGCGTTTCAGGAAGAGCGCCGCGGTGATCGAGCCCGCCATGCCGCCCGAGGGGGCATTGGTGAGGTCGGCGATACGGGCGGAAACGTCCTTGTCGTAGCCCATATAGAGCGGCATGCGCCACATCGGGTCGTCCACCGTCAGGCTCGCTTCGGTGAGGTCCTGCGCCAGGTCCTCGTCGTCGGTGAAGAAGGGCGGCAGGTCGGGGCCGAGCGCCACGCGGGCCGCCCCCGTCAGCGTCGCCATGTCGACGATCAGGTCGGCCTCTTCCTCGTCGGCATAGGCCAGCGCATCGGCCAAGATCAGCCGGCCCTCGGCGTCGGTATTGTCGATCTGGACGGTCAGGCCCTTGCGGCTCTTGTAGATATCGCCGGGGCGGAAGGCGTTGGACGAGATCGAGTTCTCGACGACGGGCACCAGCACGCGCAGGTCCACCTTCAGCTTGGCATCCATGATCATCAGCGCAAGGCCCATGACATTGGCCGCACCGCCCATGTCCTTCTTCATCAGGAGCATGGAGGAGGCCGGCTTGATGTCGAGGCCGCCGGTGTCGAAGGTCACGCCCTTGCCGACCAGCGTCACGCGCTTGTGGCCCTTCTTGCCCCAGCGCAGTTCGAGCAGGCGCGGCGCCTGTTCGGAGGCGCGGCCGACCGTGTGCACGAGCGGGAAATTCTCCTTGATCAGGTCTTCACCGGAGATGACCGAGACCTTGGCCTTGTAGTGCTCACCAAGTGCGCGAAAAACGTCCTCCAGCGCGTCCGGGCCCATGTCGTTGGTGGGCGTGTTGATCAGGTCGCGGGCGAGGAAGACGCCGGCGAGCTGGCGCTTGATGTCGGTGGCGTCGGCATCGGACGGGATGAGCAGCGTCGGTGCCTCGGAGGCGGAGGCCTTGTAGCGTTCGAAACGGTAGCTGCCGAGACCGTAGCCGAGCGCCAGGCGGTTCGCCGTCAGCGGCGCGGTCTCGACA
>CBFGOD010000250.1:0-6668 GCA_965650295.1 uncultured Shinella sp.
CCGCCTGTTCACCAGCCGCAACGTCACCACGACCGTCTATGGCGTGACGCTCGCCATGGCGCGCAACCCTGAAGCGGTTGCCGCCATGAAGGAAGCGGGCTGGGAAATCGCCAGCCACGGCTACCGCTGGCTGGAATACAAGGATTTTTCCGAGGAGAAGGAACGCGAGCACATCCGCGAGGCCGTGCGTCTGCACAAGGAACTGACCGGCTCGCACCCGCTCGGCATGTACCAGGGCAAGCCCTCGGACAACACGCTGCGCCTCGTCATGGAAGAGGGCGGTTTCGTCTATTCCTCCGATTCCTATGCCGACGACCTGCCGTTCTGGGTGCCGGGCCTCGATGGCGAGCCCTTCCTGATCATTCCTTATACGCTTGAAACCAACGACATGCGCTTTGCCACGCCGCAGGGTTTCAACACGGGTGACCAGTTCTTCACCTACCTGAAGGACGCTTTCGACGTGCTCTACCAGGAAGGTGCCGAAGGCAGCCCGAAGATGATGAACATCGGCCTGCATTGCCGTCTCGTCGGCCGTCCGGGCCGTGCGGCGGCACTTGCCCGCTTCGTCGATTACGTGCTCGGCCATGAGAAGGTCTGGATCCCGCGCCGCATCGACATCGCGCGCCACTGGATCGAGAACCATCATCCGTCGAAGGTGAAGGGCGCATGATCGACCGGGCCGACTTCCTCGACCGTTTCGGCGGCGTCTTCGAGCATTCGCCGTTCATCGCCGAACGGGCGCTCGACGCCAATGCCGTTGCCGAGCCGCTGACGGCCGGCGGCGTACATGCAGCCCTCACCGATGCCTTCCGCAAGGCGAGCCATGCCGAGCAGCTCGGCGTGCTCGTCGCCCATCCGGACCTTGCCGGGAAGCTGGCGATTGCCGGCGGGCTGACGGAAGACAGCCGCAAGGAACAGGCCGGCGCCGGCCTCGACCGGCTGAGTGCTGGCGAACACGCCCGTTTCACCGAGCTCAACACCGGCTATGTCGAAAAATTCGGCTTCCCCTTCATCATCGCCGTGAAGGGGCTTACTAAGGACGATATCCTTGCGGCCTTCGAGGCGCGGATCGGCAATACAGTCGATACGGAATTCGAAACCGCGAAGACCCAAGTGGAGCGCATCGCGCTCTTGAGATTGAATGCTCTGCTCCCCGGAGATTGACGATGCCTGATGACCTACGACCGCCCTTCCTCTCCCCGGGAGGGCTGTCCGATGGCTGAGAAGCTTGAGATACAACCCCTGACGCAGGAGGCCTTCGCGCCCTTCGGCACCGTCATCGAAGCCGATCCTGCTTCGATACGCTACATCAATGGCGGCACGACCGAGCGCTATCACGCGCTCGCCGAGGCCGAGGCTGTGGGCGAGGATGCGAGGGTCATCATCAACCTCTTTCGCGGAACCCCGCGTGCTTTCCCCTACGCTGTCGATATGATGGAGCGCCATCCGTTCGGCAGCCAGAGCTTTTCGCCGCTCGACGACCGGCCTTGGCTCGTGGTGGTGGCGGAAGACGAGGGCGGGAAGCCCGGCAAGCCGAAGGTGTTTCGCGCCGGGGGCCGGCAGGGGGTGAACTATCGCCGCAATGTCTGGCACCATCCGCTGATCGCGGTCGGCGCCGTCAGCGATTTCCTCGTCGTCGACCGCCTGGGCGGTGGCGTGAACCTGGAAGAGTTCTTCCTCGAGGAACCCTTCATCATAGAAGCCCCCTGAGAGGATTTATGAGCAAGACCGGCCGCCTCACCACCCATGTTCTCGATACCGCGCTCGGCAAGCCCGCCGCGGGCCTGAAGATCGATCTCTTCCGGATCGTGAACGAGAAGCGCCAGCCCGTGACGAGCGCCGTCACGAATGACGACGGCCGCGTCGATGCTCCCCTTCTGGAGGGTGCCGGCCTGACGGCCGGCACCTATGAACTGCTGTTCCACGCCGGCGATTACCTGCGTGCCTCGGGCGCCGCCGTCACCGAGCCCGCCTTCCTCGACCGTATCCCGCTGCGCTTCGGCGTCGCCGATCCGGCGAGCCACTATCACGTGCCGCTGCTGCTCTCGGCCTACAGCTACTCGACCTATCGCGGGAGCTAAAGGGTGGCCTTCAGCGGCTTGCCCGCCACATAGGTCTCGCGCACCGCGCGGTCGTCGCCCAGCGTCTGGAGCAGGAAGAGTTCGTCCGTCAGCGAGCGCACCACTTCCATCTTCAGCGCCATGGCGGGCGTTGCTGCCGCGTCGAGCACCACGAAATCGGCATCCGTGCCGGCTTCCAGCGTGCCGATATGGTCGGCGAGCGACAGCGCTTCGGCGTTGCCGAGCGTCATGTGATAGAAACTCTCGAACGGGTTCAGCCGCTCGCCGAGCAATTGCTGGATCTTGTAGGCCTCGTCCATCGTCTTCAGCATGGAATAGCTGGTGCCGCCGCCGATATCGGTGGCGACGCCGATGCGCACCGGCTTTTCCCGTCGCGACAGCGCCTTCAGCGGAAAGAGGCCGGAGCCGAGGAAGAGGTTGGAGGTGGGGCAGTGCACCGCGACCGCACCCGCCTCGCTCATCGCGTCCGCCTCACGTTCCGAAAGATGGATGCAGTGCCCGAACAGGCTTTTGTGCCCGAGCAGGCCGTATTTCGCATAGACATCCGTATAGTCGATCGCATCGGGATAGAGGTCGCTGGTGAAGCGAATCTCGTCGTGGTTTTCCGAAAGATGCGTCTGGATGTGCAGGTCGGGGAACTCGCGGGCCAGCGCCGCCGCCATCTCCATCTGTGCCGGCGTCGAGGTGATGGCGAAGCGCGGGGTGATGGCGACGTGGTTGCGGCCCTTGCCATGCCATTCCGCAATCACGGCGCGGGTCTCGTCATAGCCCATCTCCGGCGTGTCGAGCAGGCCCTGCGGCGCGTTGCGGTCCATCATCACCTTGCCGCCGATCATGCGCATGCCGCGTTTCAGCGCCTCGGCGAAATAGGCGTCGGCCGATGCCTTGTGCACGGAGCAATAGGCGACCGCGGTCGTCGTGCCCTGGCGGATCATCTCGTCGTAGAAATGCCGGGCGATGCGGGCGGCGTGTTCGCTTTCGACGAAACGGCACTCCTCGGGAAAGGTATAGGTGTTCAGCCATTCGAGCAGGTTTGCGGCATAGGAGCCGATCACCTGCATCTGCGGGAAATGCAGGTGCGTATCGATCAAGCCCGGCAGGATGAGATGCGGCCGATGGTCGATCTCTTCCACATCCTCCGGTGCCTGCGCACGCACCGTGGCATAGGCGCCGACGGCGGCGATCCTGCCATCTTCCACGAGCAGGCCGCCATCCTCCTCGTAGCGATAGCTCGCCGCATCGTCGATCGTTTCGGGGCGGCGCAGGAAGGAGAGCAGGCGTCCGCGGATGAGGGTTTTTGCCATGGCGGTCACGTGTCCTTTTGCAGCGGTGGAAGTTCGTCCTTCCAGATAGAGCGCGCGGGCGGGCAGGGCAATTGCCCGGTGGAACCGAAGCCAGGCCGGGTGTATTCTGGGCCATGGCTTACGAACTCTATTACTGGACCGGCATTCAGGGGCGCGGCGAATATGTTCGCCTCGTTCTGGAAGCGGCCGGCGTGCCCTATCGTGATGTCGCGCGCGAGGAGGGCGACGGTGTCATCGCGCGGGTGAGCAAGGATGCGGCAACGCCTTCCTTCGCGCCACCCTTTCTGAGGGATGGCGATGTCATGGTCGGTCAGGTTGCTGCCATCCTGCTCTATCTCGGCGACAAACTCGATCTCGCGCCGAAGGAGCAGCACCTGCGGCTCTGGACCCACCAGATCCAGCTCACCATCGCCGACTTCGTTCTTGAAGGCCATGACGTCCACCACCCGATCGGCGCCGGTGAATATTACGAGAACCAGAAGCCCGAATCCTTGCGCCGCGCCCGCGAGTTCCGCGAGGAGCGCGTCCCGAAATTCCTCGACTGGTTCGAGGGCATTCTCACACGCAATCCGGACGGCCCGGCTCATCTCGTGGGCAGCCGGCTGAGCTATGCTGACCTGTCGCTGTTTCAGGTTATGGACGGCCTGACCTATGCCTTTCCGAAGCTGATGTGGGGCATCGACCAACGCTATCCGAAAATCGTGGCGCTTAGCGATTCGGTTTCACAACATCCGAAAATCAGCGCCTATCTCGCGAGCAAACGCCGTCTGCCGAGCAACGAAAGCGATCTGTTTCGCCACTATCCCGAGCTGGATGGCCGGCCGTAGAGCCTTGGGCAATTCGCCTCAGGAAATCGCAACGATTTCCAGTTCCTGGCCGTTCAGCGTCACGAGATCGCCGACGCCCTTGCCGAGCAGCAGGCGTGCCACCGGCGAGACATAGGAGATCGTGCCGGCCTTGGGGTCGGCCTCGTCCTCGCCGACGATGCGATAGGTCTGAACGCGGCCGTCGTCGCGGCTGAACTTCACCGTGTTGCCGAAGGCGACGGTCTCGGACGATGTTGGATCCACCATGACCTGCGCTGTCCGCAGCCGCTCGACGAGGTAGCGGATGTCGCGCGACGGGCCGGCGAGCTGGCGGCGTTTTTCGTTGATGTCCTCGATCGCATTGGCGGCCTCGAAGGCCGTTCGCGCCTCTGAAAGCTGCGTCTCGAGCGCCTTCAGGCCCGTCTCGGTGACGAGGTTGGGGTGAGGAGAAATCGGCCGTTCGGGCAGCAGGGTTTCCGCTGCGGTTTCGGCACTCTCTTCCTTCATGAAGGCGACGCTCAAGATCAAGACTCCCTGTTGTTGTCAGCCACTTTACGCCTCCTGCGGCATCGTCGCCAGAATCCAATCGCGAAACGCGCGGATTTTCAAAATGTTGCGCCGGTTTTCCGGATAGGCGAGCCAATAGTCGCGCCCGTCGTTGCAGGTGAGATCGAAGGGCTGGTAGAGCAGGCCTGCGGCAATCTCCGTGCGGAAATGGCCTGGATTGAGGATCGCGACGCCCTGGCCGGCCATTGCGACCTGTGCATCGATCATCTGAATGCCGAGCTCGTTGGGTGGGTAGCGTTCGAGGCCGGGATCGTCGATGCCGGCGGCGGAAAACCAGGTGCGCCACCAGATATCCGGCGCGCTGATGATCGGCAGCTTCAGGAGATCGGCCGGCTCCCGCACGCCGCCGATCGTTTCCGCCAGTGCGGGGTTCAGCAGAGGCGAGAAATCCATGCGCATGATGCGGTGGCTCGTCAGGCCGTGCCAGTCGCCTTTGCCCCAGCGGATCGAAACATCCGCTTCCTCCTTGGAGAAGTCTATCAGGCGTTGCGACGTGGAAAGCCGCACGGCGATGTTCGGATGCTTGAGCTGGAAGTCGCCGAGTGTGCGGCTCAGCCACTGCGTGGCGAAGGTCGGGGTCGATTGGATATGCAGTTTGTGCTCCGTGGCATCCTTGAGATCGGCCAGGGCCTCGGCGAGTTTTGCCAGGCCTTCGCTCACTTTCGGCGCAAGGCGCTCGCCCGCCTCACTCAGGAGAACCTGCCGCGGCTGGCGCAGAAACAGGGTTTCGCCGAGTGTCTCCTCCAGAAGCTTGATCTGGTAGCTGACGGCCGTCTGCGTCATGCCGAGCTCATCGCCGGCGCGGGTGAAACTCGCATGCCGCGCCGCCGCCTCGAAGACCCGAAGCGCATTCAGCGGAAAGTTGCGCGACATCTTCATGGCCAAGGTCTCTTCATGCATGCAGACGAAGGTTCGATTGGAATTCCATTCTCAGCGAGCGCATCCTGCACGCAATGGATGGAATTTACGAGGTTTTACCATGACATGCATCGTCGAAACAATGCCGGTGAGGCAAAAGCGGAGGCCGCTTGCCGGTCTTTGGCATAAGCTCTCTCTCGCCTTTGTCTTCCGCAAGCGTAACCACATGCCGCGCCTGCACTCGGACGAACTATCCGACCACCTGAAGCGCGACCTCGGTTTTCTGGATGGCCGAAGCTAGCTGTTGTTGCGGCGCCACTCTGCGAAGGCGAGCAGCACTTCGGCGGCGGTCATCGCGGCGATGACCTCGGGGCGCTTGTCGTCCACCGCGCTGCCGCCGATCGGCAGAACCAGCCGGTCGGCGGCGCTGCGCGGCATGCCCTGTTCGTCGAGATGATGCAGGAATGTGCCGCGTTTCGATTTCGAGCCGACCATGCCGATATAGGCAAGGTCCTTGCGCTGGAGTGCCTGGCTGCCGATGCGGAAATCGAGCGCATGGTCGTGCGTCACGATGACGACGGCGGAGCCGGCGGGAATATCGGCGATCAGCGTTTCCGGCAGGGCGGCAAAGCGGTGGTGCACCTCCGAGGTCAGCTGGTCGAGCGCCGTCTCGCGCACCTCCACCACGAACACCTTGAGCGGCAGCATGGTCAGCGTATCGGCGAGCGCCCGGCCGACATGGCCCGCGCCGAAAATCCAGACCTGTGGCTTCTGCCGCTCCTCTTCCGCGAGGCGCCGGTCGAGCGCGCGGCGGGCCTCCTCGTCGGCGAAGGTGAAGCGCAGCTCGACACGACCGCCGCAACACTCGCCGTTTTCCGGGCCAAGCGGAATGTCGAGCGTCGCCTCGCCGCCGGCCTCCGCCAACAGCTTGCGCGCATTCTCGATGGCCGCATATTCCAGCTGTCCGCCGCCGATCGTGCCATGGATCTCCGTTGGTGCGACCAGCATGAAGGTGCCTTCATCGCGCGGTGCCGAGCCTTTGGTGGCGGTGA
>CBFGOD010000251.1:0-6643 GCA_965650295.1 uncultured Shinella sp.
CATGCACAAGGTCATCTTTGATACGGATCCCGGCGTCGACGACGCCATGGCCCTGCTCTTCCTGCACAATCACCCCGATATCGATCTCATCGGCATTACCACCGTCTTCGGCAATGCATCGATCGAGACCACGACGCGAAACGCGCTGTTCCTGAAGCGCGAATGGGGCATTCCGGCTCCCGTCGCGAGGGGCGAAGGCAAGACCTACAATCCCATGCGCAACCCGGTCGACTGGCCGGTGATGATCCACGGCCATGACGGGCTCGGCAACATCGATGTGCCCGAGACGATCGACCTGCCCGTCGATCCGCGCTCCGCACCGCGCTTCATCATCGAGACCGTGCGTGCCAATCCCGGCGAGGTCACGCTGATTGCCGTCGGCCGGATGTCGAACCTCGCCTATGCGCTGAAGGAAGACCCCGAGATTGCCGGCCTCGTCAAGCAGGTCATCATCATGGGCGGCGCCTTCGACGTACCCGGCAACATCACGCCGGCCGCGGAAGCCAATATCCATGGCGACCCGGAAGCGGCCGATGCCGTGATGACCGCACCGTGGAAGGTCGTCGTCGTCGGCCTCGACGTGACGATGAAGACCGTGATGACGCGCCGGCGCCTCGCCGAACTCACCGCGCAGAACGGCACGCATCTGAAGCTGCTTTCCGACATCTCGCAGTTCTACATCGATTTCTACGGCCAGCACGTGAAGGACGAGGGCATGGTGGTGCATGACAGCTGCGCCTGCATCTATCTCGTTGCCCCCGAACTCTTCACCACCCGCAGCGGCGCGATCCGCGTCGTGGCCGGCGGCATCGCCGATGGCCAGACGATCCAGAAGCCCGACGCCCGCAGCTTCCCGCCCGGCAACTGGGACGATCTGCCGAGCCAGCATGCCTGCATCGGCATCGATGCACAGAAAGTGATGGCGCTGCTCGACGAAACGCTCGTCCGCTGAAATCTAGAGTTTGTCAGGGAAAAGTGGGAACCGGTTTTCCCGAAAAGACAAACGAAAACAAAAGAATCTAGAGTCCGTCAGGTTCAGAATGAACCTGACGGACTCTATCGTGGCCGGTGCCCGCCACCGGCCACGTCCCACCAGCGCAGGATGCGCAAAGCTTTGAGCGTGATCCAGCGCGATGGCGCTCCCACCTCCTCCATCGCAAACCAGACAGGCCCCTTGAGCTGCCAGTCGAGCGGCCACGTGCCATCTTCCGATTGCCGTGCGCGCAGATGAGCGATGGCCTCGGCGAGGCGCGGATCGGGCGCGATGCCTGTCGCCAGCGCCGCTCCCCGGAAGTAGTCCAGCCCGCGCAGGATGTCGTAACGCCAGCGGTGCGGATACAGCAGTTTCAGATAGCGCTCGTCGACCACGTCGCCGGTTTCGAGGCGGCGAAAGAGGCTGCGTTTCAGCAGATACACCTCTCCTGCCATTCGCGCAGCCTGTGTTTCCGCCGTCGCACCCTTCGCCTGCTCATAAGCGAGCAGCGCTTCCAGCACATTGATCGTCGTATGGAAGGAAGAGCGGTGCGAGCCATTGCAGCGTTCGCAATTCCAGCCGCCATCCGGCTGCCGCTCGCCAAGCAGGCGCGTGACGATCGGCGTGACATCGACGCCGAAATAGATCCCGACCGTCACCGTGCGGGCATTGATACATTCCTCGACCTCGCCCTCCCAGAAGGGCTGGCCATCATGATCCCATCGGGAATGTTCACCGATGAGATCGACCATGCGCCGCGCCCGCTGTGAAGAGGGATCGAGGCCGAAATCGTAAAGCTGCTGCAGGGAAAAACAGGTCGCCGTCCAGGCCTGGCCCAGTTCGCGCCATGTCTCTTCCGTATAGCCCGCCGGCAGGAAGGCGCCGCCGGCCCATTGGCCGTCCGCATCCTGATGCGAAAGAAGCCGCGCGCCCCAGCCCTCGGTTTCGACCTTGGCGCGTTCCGCCTGCCATTCTCCTTCCGGCGCATCGGCAAGGTCGCGCATCACCTGCCAGCGGATCGCCGGGTCCGAATCCAGAAGCCAATCGATGACGGCGCGGGTGGATATCATACGGCAAGCCTAGCAGCACCGCCTGTTCATGGCTATTGCGCCGTGCCGGGCAATTGCCAGTCGATCGGCTTGCGACCGTGTTTCTCGAGGAAGGCATTCGCCTTCGAAAACGGCTTCGTGCCGAAGAAGCCGTTATGCGCGGAGAGCGGCGAAGGATGTGGCGAGCGCAGCACGAGGTGGCGCTTGCTGTCGACGAAGGCCGCCTTCTTCTGGGCGTAGGAGCCCCAGAGGATGAAGACGACGGGCTTTTCCTGCTCGTTGACGGCGCGGATCACGGCATCCGTAAACCGTTCCCAACCCTTGCCCTGATGAGATGCGGCGCGGCCCATTTCCACGGTGAGCACGCTGTTCAGCAACAGCACACCCTGTTTTGCCCAATGTTCCAGAAAGCCATGGCGCGCCGGCGGGATACCGAGATCATCCTGCATTTCCTTGTAGATATTGACGAGCGACGGCGGGATGCGCACACCGGGCTGCACCGAGAAACACAGGCCATGCGCCTGCCCTTCCCCATGATAAGGATCCTGCCCGAGAATGACGACGCGCACCTCATCCAGCGGCGTCAGGTCGAGCGCGCGAAAATACTCCGCCCCCTTCGGAAAGATACGGCGCCCCGCCTGCTTTTCTTCAAGCAGGAAAGCCTTCAGATCGGCCATGTAGGGACTGGAAAACTCTGCGGCCAGCGGCCCCTTCCAGCTTTCGCCGATCTTGACGTCCGTCGCAGCCATCGCCCCGCTCCTTCTGTTTCAGGAGCGGAGTTTAGCGCCGGATGGACGAAACGACCGGCAGAAGCGCCGGTCATCCACAGCAAATCGCATCTAGGCGAATCTCAGGCGACGCCAAGAACCGTCATCAGGCTTTTCATACGCGCGGCAGCAAGGTCCGGCCTGTCGAGCACATTGGCTTGATCGGCGAGACGGAAGACATCGGCATAATGCGTGACACCACGAGCCGCCTGCATGCCCGCCGGCATGGTGAAGTGATCCTGATGGCCGTTCAACCACGCGAGGAACACAACGCCCGCCTTGTAATACTGCGTCGGCGCTTCGAAAATCTTGCGCGACAGCGGCACGGTCGGCTCGATGACCGCGCGGAACGTATCGACGTCCCCGGCAGCGAGCGAGGCAAGCGCCTTGGAGGCTTGCGGTGCAACGGCGTCGAAAATGCCGAGCAGGGCGTGGCTGTATTTGCGTCCGTCGCCCTCGATCAGTTCGGCATAGTTGAAATCATCGCCGGTGAAGCACAGCACGTCCGCGGGCAGCCGGTCGCGGAGCGCGACTTCATAGGCATTGTCGAGCAGCGAGATCTTGATGCCTTCGACCTTCCCCCGGTTCTCCTCGATGATCGAGAGAACGGCATCCAACGCGGGCTCGAAGCTTTCGGAGCCCCAATAGCCGCGCAGCTGCGGATCGAACATATCGCCGAGCCAGTGCAGCACGACCTTGTCCTTTACCTGGCCGAGGATACGACCATAGACCTTGCGATAGTCGTCGGGCGACGTGGCAAGACGGGCGAGCGCCCGGCTCGCCATCATGATCGCACGGCCCCCGTGCTTTTCGACGAAGCCGATCTGCTCCTCGTAGGCGCGGATGACATCATCCAGCGAACGGGCATCGGCGGGGTTGAGATGATCCGTGCCGGTGCCGCAGGCAAGGTCGGTGCCCGGCACCGTCTTCGCCTCGGCGAGCGAGCGGCGGATCAGGTCCTGCGCGCCGGCCCAATCGAGCCCCATGCCGCGCTGCGCCGTGTCCATCGCCTCGGCGATGCGGAAGCCGAGCGACCAGAGATGATGCCGGAACGCCATGGTCCGCTCCCAATCCACCGCCGGCGCCTCCCACGGCCGCGTATCGCGGCGCGGATCGGAAACGACATGCGCCGCAGCATAGGCGATGCGGTTGAACGTAGGCACGGAAGCCGGCCGCGCCGTGGGCGTGCCCACGAGAGAATAGGCTTCGACGCCACCATCGGCACACGGCAGGGACAGGCTGATCGGCATGGAGTCCTCCCAAGGGTTTTTCAGGGCAATAATTTAGATCGTTCCAAATTTCAAGCCGGATTTTTTCGATGCCTGGAAGAGCAAGGCCGGCCACACCTGCGTAGCCAAAATGATGATCCCCGGCTCCACTTACCTCAAACGCAGCTCCGAAAGCCAATTATACAGCTTAACTAGTGGTGAGAAACATAATCGCCACCTCAAATCGAGGAGAAAAGCAACACGCCCTTTGCGCGGCGTTGTCGAGAGAATCCTGCATCATCTCCCTCTTGACAAATTTGGAACGATCCAATTTATTACCCACCAACAAGCGGACGAAACCTGTCCGCGCAGGGAGGAAGATCGTGAACAAGGGCCGGGTGACCGTCGTCGATATTGCGCGCGCCGCCGGCGTGTCGAAATCGACCGTCTCGCTCGTCCTGCAGGCAAGCCCCCTCGTCAACGAAGCGACCCGCGCCAAGGTCAATGCCGTCATCCGTGAGCTTGGCTATGTCTACAATCGCGGCGCGGCGAACCTGCGCCAGTCGGCGTCCTCGAAGATCATCGGCATCATCGTCAATGACCTCACGAACTCCTTCTTCGCGGAGCTTGCCGTCGGCATGGACATGGTCATGCAGTCGGCGGGCTATGTGCAGTTCCTGTCGAACTCCGCAGAAAGCGTCGATCGCCAGCGCGAGGTCATCGCCTCGATGCGCGAACACGGCATTGCCGGCCTCATCATCTCGCCGGCCCGCGGCACGGAAGCCGTCGACCTGAAGCCGCTGGCGGCCAGCGGCATCCCGGTCGTCGCGGTGGTGCGGAACGTGGTCGGCGCGAAGGTCTCCTCGCTGTTTTCCGACAACTATGCCGGCGCGAAGGATGCCGTCCGCCACCTTGTTTCGCTCGGCCACAGCCGCATCGCCTTCCTCGGCGGCATCGCCAACACCACCGTTTTTACCGAACGCGTCCAGGGCTGGCGCGATGCACTGGCTGAAGCCGGCCTTGCTGCGCCCGATACACTGGTCATCGGCTCCACGGCCTCGCGCGCCGGCGGTGTTGCGGCAATCGAGCGTGCCCTTTCGCTGCAGGATGCACCGACGGCCG
Source organism: uncultured Shinella sp. (assembly GCA_965650295.1). Taxonomy (GTDB): domain Bacteria; phylum Pseudomonadota; class Alphaproteobacteria; order Rhizobiales; family Rhizobiaceae; genus Shinella. The sequence goes on from CBFGOD010000251.1 coordinate 5,120, forward strand.
CCCTTTGCTTCAACGACGCGGCCGCCTTCGGGGTCTGCGACGGCCTGCGCGCCGCCGGCAAGGAGCCGGGTCGCGATTTCGGCGTGGTCGGCTTCGACGACGTGATCGAGGCCGAAACCGCCGTGCCGGCGCTGACGACGGTCTCCGTCGATCCGCAGGGCATGGGCCGGCGGGCGGCGCAACTGCTTTTGAAACAGATCAATGCGGGCCGGGTAGAGCCCGAGGCGATCGTCGGCTCGGTGCGCCTCGTCGTGCGCCAGAGCTGCGGCGCCGGAGAAAAGACGCGGAGGATCTCGGCATGACGAAATGGGGTTTGATCGGGGCAAGCACGATCGCCAAGGAATGGGTGATCGGCGCGATCCGCGCAACGGGCGGCAAGGTCGTTTCCGTGATGAGCACCAGCGCCGAGCGCGGCAAGGCCTATGCCGAGGCACAGGGCATCGCCAAAGCGGTGACGACGCTCGAAGATATCGTCAACGATCCCAGCATCGAGGCCGTCTATATCTCCACGACGAACGAGCTGCACCGCGACCAGGCGCTCGCCGCTGCCAAGGCCGGCAAGCACATCCTGTGCGAGAAACCGCTCGCCATGTCGCTGGCTGATGCCCGGGCCATGGTGCAGGCCGCAAACGATGCCGGCGTCGTCATGGCGACCAACCACCATCTGCGCAATGCCGCAACCCACCGCGCGATGCGCGATGCCATCAAGGCCGGCCGTATCGGCACGCCGCTGTCTGCCCGTGTCTTCCACGCCGTCTATCTGCCGCCGCATCTGCAGGGCTGGCGCCTCGACAAGCCGGAAGCCGGCGGCGGGGTGATCCTCGACATCACCGTGCATGACGCCGATACGCTACGCTTCGTGCTGGACAGCGATCCGGTCGAGGCCATCGCCTTCGCCCAGTCGGGCGGCATGGGCAAGGCCGGGCTGGAGGATGCCGTGATGGGCGTGCTGCGCTTCGAAAACGGCGTCATCGCGCAGTTCCACGATGGTTTCACCACGAAATTCGCCGAGACCGGACTGGAAGTCCACGGCTCCGAAGGCTCGCTGATCGGCCGCAACGTCATGACGCAGCGCCCCATCGGCACCGTGACTCTGCGCGACGCCAACGGCGAGCAGGAATTGCCGCTCGATCCCCGCAATCTCTATGAGACAGCGCTTGCGGCGTTCCATGCCGCCGTTGCCGGCAATGAAAAGCCGTCTGCGACGGGTGAGGATGGCGTCTGGTCGCTGGCGACAGGACTTGCCGTGGTGGAAGCCGCGCGCACCGGCGGCACGGTCAAGATCGCACCGGGCCTTTGAGACGGAATTCGGAAGAAACGATGAGCAAGCACATCACCCCGCGCCAGGCCGCAGACCTCATTCCGGACGGAGCCGTCGTTTCGGTTTCCTCGTCCTCCGGCCTCGGCTGCCCGGATCTGACGCTGAAAGCCATCGGCGAGCGTTTCGACGAGACGGGCCATCCGCAGAACCTCACGACGCTGCACCCGATCGCCGCCGGCGACATGAGCGGCATCAAGGGCGTC
>CBFGOD010000252.1:0-6637 GCA_965650295.1 uncultured Shinella sp.
CCATCGCCTCGGCATGATGGGTGGGCAGGCGGCGGCGCAGCTCGTCCCAGAAACGGTCGTCGGACCAGGCCTCGATCTTCTCGTCCAATGCGCACTGGATGTAGTAACGGCTGCGGGTGAGCGAGCGCATCGAGCAGAGCGCGAAGCCGCGCGGATGGTTGGCATAGATCAGCTCATGATCGACCGGCGGCACGTCGGCGAGAATGCCGAGCCAGCCGAAAGGATAGACCTTCTCGAAGGCGCGAATCGCATCGTCCGGCACGGCCTTGCGGCTGGCGCCGTGAAAACCGTCGCAGCCGGCGATGAAATCGCAGTCGATGCGATGCGTCACGCCGTCCTTCTCATAGGTGACATAGGGCGTTCCACTGTCGAAACCGTGCGGCATCACGTTGGTGGCTTCGTAGATCGTTAGCCGGCTTTCGGCCTCGCGCGCCTCGATCAGGTCGCGCGTCAGTTCGGTCTGGCCATAGACCATGACGCGTTTTCCCTCTGTGAGATCGAGCAGGTCGATGCGGTGGTCGCGGCCGTCGAAGGCGAGCGAAAAGCCGTCATGCGCCAAGCCCTCCGCCTTGAGGCGCGCGCCGACGCCGGCGGCTTCTGCCAGGCGCACCGTGCCCTCCTCCAGCACGCCGGCCCGCACGCGCGACAGGATATGCGCGCGGCTGGAGCGGTCGAGAAGGACGGTGTCGATGCCGGCCTTGCCCAGAAGCTGGCCAAGCAGCAGGCCCGACGGACCCGACCCGATGATGACGACCTGAACGCGCATGATGTCCTCTCCCCTGACATTTCGCAAAGTTTCGGGAAGTGGGCGGGTTTGCGCAATGGACGGATCGATCCTTCGCTTGTACAAAACGAACATTACCATCGGGAGGCGGCGACATGGCGAAAACGGTTCCGACCTACGATCTCTATGGCGAAATGGTGGGCAATGCCCCGGATTTCTGGCTGCATTGCGAGACGATCCCGTCGCGCAGCAGCCTGCACCGCTATGAGATCGGCCTGCACCGGCACGAGAGCTTTTTCCAGATCCTGTACATTTCCGCCGGATCTGGCGATGCGCGCTTCGGTGACGAGACGGTGGCGCTGACGCCGCCGGCCATCGTCACCGTGCCGGCGGCGGTCGGCCACGGGTTTCGCTTTTCTCGCGATGTCGATGGCCATGTCTTCACGATGCTCGCCTCGCATCTGCGCCTTTCCGGCGAAGCCGGGCGGTTTGTGGCCGTGCCGCGCGTGACGCCGCTCGATGCCGCTGATCCCGACGGCGCCTTCGTGCTGGCCGCGCTGGAGCGGCTGGCCGGGGAATGGACGGGGCGCAAGAGCGGCCGCACGGACCTGATGGAGGCCTATCTGGTTTCGGTGCTGACGCTTGCGGCGCGGCTTTCGAGCCGGGACAATCCGCCGGAGGGGCCAGCGGACGGCACCGGCGAGACGGCGCGGCGCATGGAGCACCTCAACGGCCTGATCCAGCAGCATTTCCGCAGCCAGAAGCCGGCGCAGTTCTATGCGCGGGAAATCGGCATCTCGCCGACTCATCTCAACCGCGTCGTCAAGGCGGCGACGGGGCTGACGGCGCATGCCTATATCGCGCGCAAGCTGATCGATGAGGCCAAGCGCGCGCTGGTCTTCACCGAGGCGCCGGCACAGGAGATCGGCCTAGCCCTCGGCTTTGCCGATGCGGCCTATTTCTCCCGTTCGTTCCTGCGGGCGACGGGGGTGACGCCGCGTGCCTTCCGGCTGGCGGAGCGGGCGCGGCTGGCGGCTCAGTCGTCGGAGTAACGTTCTTCCGCCCAGGGATCGCCGCGCATGTGATAGCCGTTGCGCTCCCAGAACCCGGCCTGGTCGCCGGGCAGGAAATCGATGCGCGTCAGCCACTTGGCGCTTTTCCAGAAATAGAGATGCGGCACGACGAGGCGCATCGGCCCGCCATGTTCGGCGGAGATCGGCTTGCCCTCCCAATGGGTGGCGAGGATGGCGTCCTCGGCGGCGAAATCGGCCAGCGGCAGGTTGGTCGTGTAGCCGTCATAGCTGGTCAGCATCACGAAATTCGCTTCCGGCCGGGGCATCACCAGATCAAGCAGGTCTCGCGTGGAAACGCCTTCCCAGCGGTTGTCATAGCGCGACCAGGTCGTCACGCAGTGGATGTCGGACAATTTCTGGCTCTGCGGCAAGGCGAGAAAGTCCGTCCAGCCAAAGGAAACGGGATTTTCCGCGCCGCCCTTCACATCGAGCCGCCAGTTTTCCGGGCGGATGACGGGCTGCTGGCCGAGATCGAGCACGGGCCAGTTCGTCACCAGATGCTGGCCGGGCGGCAGGCGATCGGTTTCCGGCCGGGTGATGCGGCCGGTGAGGAATTTTCCCTGGTCGGCCCATTGGCGCTTGGTGCGGGTGAGCTTGCTCTCGTCGTCGCGCATGGCGGCCTCCTGTTGCAGTGCAAAAGGTGGGGGCCGCGCCTGCGGTCTGTCAAGATCAGGCGAGCAGCGGCCGCAGCGCCGCCTGCACCGCGCGCATCGCCGGCAGGTAGCGCTCGACCATTTCCTCTGCGGCGGCATGGGCGGCCGGCGCGCCGATATTGAGCGCTGCGACCGTGCGGCCACGGGCGTTTTCCAAGGGCACGGCGATGGAGCGCAGGCCGATCTCGAGTTCCTGGTCGATCAGGGCGTAACCCTGTTTGCGGACCTTCGAGAGTTCCTCCAGCAGCGCGTCGGGGTCGGTCTTGGTGAAGGGCGTGTTGGCCTTGCGGTCGGAGGCCTCGATGATGGTGCGGGCTTCGGCCTCGGGCAGGGCTGCGAGCAGAACGCGGCCCATGGAGGCGCAATAGGCCGGCAGGCGCGAGCCGGCCATCAGGCTGATCGACATGACACGTTTCTGCGCGGCGCGGGCGATGTAGACAATATCGGTGCCATCGAGCACCGAGGCGGACGCGCTCTGGCCGACCGTTTCGGAGAGCTGGTCGAGAAACGGCTGGATAAGCCGCGGCAGCGGGGTCGCCGAGAGATAGGCATGGCCGAGCCGCAGGATTTTCGGCGTCAGCTCGAAGAATTTTCCGTCATAGGCGGCGTAGCCGAGTTCGGCGAGGGTGAGCAGGCATCGCCGCGCCGTCGCCCGGTCGAGGCCGGTTTCTCTTGCAATGTCGGTAATGGTGAGGCGCGGCTTCGTCTCGCCGAAAGCCTCGATGACCCGCAGGCCCTTGGCGAAGCCGCCGATGAAGTCCGTTTCCCGCATGGTTGTTCCCTTCCCGATCGCGACCTCTCCTCCGTCATCCTCGGCCTTGAGCCGAGGATCCACGCGGCACCCGCGACGGGCGGATGCTCGGGTCAAGCCCGAGCATGACGAAGGAGAGAGTAGTGCGCTCCAGTAGATCAATCCATTTTGTGCGTATATTGAACAAAAGTCAAATAACGCACAAAATGGATTGCCGCTTTTCTCCGTCGGATTTACCTCTCTTGCCGATATCGGGAGATTGGCATGGACAAGAGCATCTCAAGTCTGGCGGAAGCGGTAGCGGGCATCGGCGATGGGGCGACGGTGATGATCGGCGGGTTCGGCGGCTCCGGCGCGCCGATCGAGCTGATCCACGCGCTGATCGACACGGGGGCGAAGGACCTAACGATCATCAACAACAATGCCGGCAATGGACGCGTCGGGATCGCTGCGATGATCGATGCGGGGCGGGTGCGCAAGATGATCTGCTCCTTCCCGCGTTCCTCCGATCCGCGCGCCTTCACGGAAAGTTATCTGGCAGGGAAGATCGCGCTGGAACTGGTGCCGCAGGGCACGCTGGCCGAGCGCATTCGCGCCGGGGGTGCGGGCATTCCCGCCTTCTACACGCCGACGGGTTTTGGAACGGAGCTCGCCGAGGGCAAGCCGGTCGCGGAATTCGATGGCCGCATGTATGTGCAGGAACGCTGGCTGAAGGCGGATTTCGCGCTGATCAAGGCGCATGTGGGGGATACGCACGGCAATCTCACCTACAACAAGGCCGCCCGCAATTTCAGCCCGCTGATGTGCATGGCGGCGGCAAAGACCATCGTGCAGGTCTCCCGGCTGGTGCCGCCGGGTGGCATCGATCCCGAACAGGTCGTCACGCCGGGCATCTTCGTCGACCAGATCATCGAAGTCGCCGATCCCGGCCAGGAAGAAGCGCTGATCCGCGCAGGAGTGGCCTACGCATGACCGTCGACACACGCGAAGATATCAAGCTTTCCAACGCCCAGATCGCCTGGCGCGCGGCGCAGGACATTGCCGATGGCGCCTATGTGAACCTCGGCATCGGCTTTCCCGAGATGGTGGCGCGCTATCAGCCCCAGGGGCGCGAGGCGATCTTTCACACGGAAAACGGCATTTTGGATTTCGGCGAGGCGCCGCCGCCGGGTGAAGAGGACTGGGACCTGATCAATGCCGGCAAGAAGGCCGTCACGCTGAAGCCGGGCTCGGCCTTCTTCCACCATGCCGACAGTTTTGCCATGGTGCGCGGCGGCCATCTCGATGTGGCGATCCTCGGTGCCTATCAGGTGGCGGAGAACGGCGATCTCGCGAATTGGCGCGTCGGCTCCAAGGGTGTTCCGGCGGTCGGGGGGGCGATGGATCTGGTGCATGGCGCAAAATCGGTGGTCGTCATCACCGAACATGTCACCAAGAACGGCGAGCCGAAGCTCGTCGAGCGCTGCAGCTTTCCGCTGACCGGTGTCGGCTGCATCACCCGCATCTATACCAGCCATGCCGTGATCGACGTGTCGGGCGGCCGCTTCGTGCTGCGCGAAAAGCTTGAAGGCATGACGGTCGAGGAATTGCAGGCTATGACGGGCGCGACGCTGCATATCGACGGCCCCGTCGCCGACCTCGTCGTGCCGGAACTCTGAGGAAGAAGCATGTCTGACGCCTATATCTGCGACTATATCCGCACGCCCATCGGCCGTTTCGGCGGTTCGCTCTCGTCCGTGCGCGCCGATGATCTCGGTGCCATCCCGCTGAAGGCCCTGATGGCCAGGAATACCGGCATCGATTGGGAGGCGGTCGACGACGTGATCTACGGCTGCGCCAACCAGGCGGGCGAGGACAACCGGAACGTCGCGCGCATGTCGTCGCTGCTGGCAGGCCTTCCCGTCTCGGTCTCGGGCACGACGATCAACCGGCTCTGCGGCTCGGGCATGGATGCCGTCATCGCCGCCGCCCGCGCCATCAAGGCCGGCGAGGCGGAGCTGATGATCGCGGGCGGCGTGGAAAGCATGAGCCGCGCGCCTTTCGTCATGCCCAAGGCGGAGACGGCCTTTTCGCGGAGTGCGGAAATCCACGACACGACGATCGGCTGGCGCTTCATCAATCCCGTGATGAAGACGCAATACGGCGTGGATTCCATGCCGGAGACCGGCGAGAACGTCGCCGAAGACTTCAAGGTGTCGCGCGAGGATCAGGACGCCTTTGCCGTTCGTTCGCAGGCCAAGGCGGCTGCGGCGCAGGCGAATGGCCGTCTGGCCAAGGAAATCACGCCCGTCACCATTGCGCAGCGCAAGGGCGATCCGGTCGTGGTGGAGAAGGACGAACATCCGCGCGCGACGACCATGGAAGCGCTCGCCAAGCTCGGCACGCCCTTCAAGAAGGAGGGCGGCACGGTGACGGCGGGCAATGCCTCGGGTGTCAATGACGGCGCGGCGGCGCTGATCATCGCCTCGGAAGCGGCGGTGAAGAAATACGGCCTGACGCCCATCGCCCGCATTCTCGGCGGCGCCATGGCGGGCGTGCCGCCGCGCATCATGGGCATCGGCCCGGTTTATGCCACGCAGCGCCTGTGCGCCCGGCTCGGTCTCAAGCCCGCCGACTTCGACGTGGTCGAACTCAACGAGGCCTTCGCCTCGCAGGGCCTCGCCACGCTGCGCGAACTCGGCATTGCCGACGATGCCGCGCAGGTGAACCCGAACGGCGGCGCCATCGCGCTCGGCCATCCGCTCGGCATGTCCGGTGCGCGCATCACCGGGACGGCGGCGCTGGAATTGCAGCTCTCCGGCGGCAAGCGCTCGCTTTCGACCATGTGCATCGGTGTCGGCCAGGGCATTGCCGTGGCGTTGGAACGGGTCTGATTGGAGCCTGCTCTTCACCCTCTCTCTGAGAGCGATAGGCTACCGCATATGGTTGAAAACCCCTCCCCACCCCTCCCCACAAGGGGGAGGGGCTTGAGCGTGCGGCACTTTCGCCGGCCAATGTCTCGGAAAGAGCTTGCTGCTAGCCTTTCCCCCCCTTGTGGGGGAGATGCCGGTAGGCAGAGAGGGTCTCCTATGCGATGGCCCTGCCTCAGGCGGGGAGCAGGTGGCCGGCAGGCCGGATGAGGGGCTGTTGCCGCTGATCCGTTGACAGGACCGGCGCGCTCCGGCACCCATGCGGTCCGATAGTCTCGTTTCGATGACGGCCCGCTCATGTCCAAGACCACCCGCGCCACCCAGGCCCTTGCCAAGGCCGGTGTTTCCTTCACCGTCCACACCTACGACTATGATCCGACCGCCGACCGCGTCGGCATCCAGGCCGCAGAGGCTTTGGGGGAGGATCCGGCGCGCGTGCTCAAGACGCTGATGGCGGAGGTGGATGGCAAGCCGGTCTGCGTCATCGTGCCCTCGGATTGCGAGGTCAGCATGAAGAAGCTCGCCAG
>CBFGOD010000253.1:0-6628 GCA_965650295.1 uncultured Shinella sp.
CCGGCAGTGCCGTGCGCGGCTACAGCGCCGTGACGGGGCAGGCGCTCGAAGCGCAGTTCCCGCTGGGTCTCGCGCTCGCCGCGCTCACCCTTGGTGCCGGTGTGAAGGTCGCTCCGTTTGATGCAAAGGCCGAGACCGCCATGGCGGCGACCGCGAAGACGGCTGTCGTCACGACGGTCGGTCATTCGCGCGGCGAGGGCGTCGCAGTTCTTTCGGCAGAGAAGTGAGGGTCCGGCCATGACGAACGCCGCTTACAGGGATCATCTGGGTCGCCCCATCGTCGCCGTTACCGGCATGGGCGTGGTCACCTCGCTCGGGCAGGGTCTCAAGGACAACTGGACCGCGCTGACGGGCGGTGTCTCCGGCATCCACGACATCACGCGTTTCCCGGTCGATGGACTGAACACACGCATTTCCGGCACGGTCGATTTCATCACCGTGCCCACGGAAAATCCGGTCGAGCGCTCTTATGCCTATGCCCGCGAAACGACGGATGAAGCCTTGGCGCAGGCCGGCATCTCCGGCGATTTTGGCGGCCCGCTGTTCCTTGCCGCACCGCCGATCGAACCCGACTGGCGCGAGCGTTTCGCGCTCGCCGACCGTGCGCCAGCCTCGCAACGTCCGGGCGACGCCTATGACCGCTTCCTCTCCGTTCTGCGTGAAAAGCCGGAACCCGCGCTGCACGAAGCCTGGGCCTTCGGCTCGATCTCCGAGCGCCTTTCTGACCGCTACGGTACGCGCGGCCTGCCGGTGACGCTGTCGACCGCCTGCGCCTCGGGCGCAACAGCCATCCAGCTCGGCGTTGAGGCGATCCGCCAGGGCCGCACCGATCGTGCGCTGACTGTCGGTACCGATGGTTCGGTGACGGCGGAAGCCCTCATCCGCTTCGCGCTTCTCTCCGCGCTCTCCACCCAGAACGACCCGCCGACCAAGGCGTCGAAGCCTTTCAGCAAGGACCGCGACGGCTTCGTCATCGCCGAGGGTGCGGCGACGCTCGTGCTGGAATCACTGGAATCGGCCATTGCCCGCGGCGCCAGGGTACTCGGCATCCTCAAGGGCTGCGGTGAGAAGGCTGACCATTTCCACCGCACGCGCTCCTCGCCGGACGGCGGCCCGGCCATCGCGACGATCCGCGCGGCGCTGGAAGACGCCGGCATCGATGAGAGCGGCATCGGCTATATCAATGCGCATGGCACCTCGACGCCGGAGAACGACAAGATGGAGTACCTCTCCATGTCGACCGTCTTCGGCGACAAGCTCGCCGGCATTGCCGTTTCGTCCAACAAGTCGATGATCGGCCATACGCTCACGGCGGCCGGTGCGGTCGAGGCGGTGTTCTCGATCCAGACCATGCTGACCGGGACGCTTCCGCCCACCATCAACTACACGAACCCCGATCCGACAATCCAGCTCGACGTCGTGCCGAACGTGAAGCGCGACAAGCAGGTTTCGGCGGTTCTCTCCAACTCCTTCGGCTTCGGCGGCCAGAACGCCAGCCTCGTGATGACGGCCGAGCCGGCCTGATAGGAACAAGACAATGCGTGCCCTCCAGCTTCTCGACGACCGCAAGCTCGAACTGACCGATATCCCGGAACCCGAGGCCCCCGGCCCGGGTGAGGTGACGTTGCGCGTAAAAGCCGTCGCGCTCAACCATATCGACGTCTGGGGCTGGCGCGGCATGGCGTTTGCCAAGCGCAAGATGCCGCTGGTCATCGGTGCGGAAGCCGCCGGCGTCGTCGAGACGCTCGGTCCGGGTGTCTCGAATGTGCTGCCCGGCCAGCTCGTCTCGATCTACGGCGCGCGCACCTGCGGTCTCTGCAAGCCCTGCCGCGAGAAGCGCGACAATCTCTGCGAACATGTCGGCGGTGTGCACGGTTTTCATCTCGATGGTTTTGCGCAGGAGAAGGTGAACCTTCCCGCCCGCCTGCTCGTCCCGGCACCGCCCGGTGTTGACGCGGTCGGCGCGGCGCTTGCTCCCGTCACGTTCGGCACGGTCGAGCATATGCTGTTCGACAATGCCAAGCTTCAGCCCGGTGAAACGATCCTCGTCCATGCTGGTGGTTCCGGCATCGGCACGGCGGCGATCCAGCTTGCCAAGAAGATCGGCTGCACGGTCATCACCACAGTCGGCTCGAACGACAAGATCGAGAAGGCCAAGGCGCTCGGCGCCGACCACGTCATCAACTACCGCGAAGACCGCTTTGAAGGTGTGGTGCGCAAGCTGACCAAGAAGAAGGGCGTCGACGTCGTCTTCGAACATGTCGGCAAGGATACGTGGGCGGGCTCCATGCTGTGCATGAAGCGGGGCGGCCGTCTGGTCACCTGTGGCTCCACCTCGGGCGTTTCCACCGACATGAACCTGATGATGCTGTTCCAGCAGCAGCTCAAGCTGCTCGGTTCCTTCGGCTGCCGCATGGAAAACATGGCGGATGCCATGCAGAAGATGGCGCAGGGTCTCGTTCATCCGGTCATCGATACGGAAGTGACCTTCGACGGCATCGCCACCGCGCTGGAGCGCATGGAGTCACGCCAGATCTTTGGCAAGATCGTCCTCAGACTGGATTGATCCGATGAAGATGCTCGTCACACGCCTCGTCCTGGCGCTGCGCAACACCAAGGACTGGCTGGTGGCGCAGTTCGCCTTTAGCCTGCTCAATCTGCTGAAGCTGTTTCCCGCTGACGGGGCGATCAACTTCGCCGACCGCCTCGTGCGCTGGATCGGGCCGAAGACGAGCCGGCACAAGCTGACGCTGACCAATCTGCGCAATGCCTTCCCGGAGAAGTCCGAGGCGGAGATCGAGGCGATTGCGCTCGACGCCTGGGGCAATATGGGCCGTCTGGCCGCCGAATATGTCTTCCTCGACAAGCTGTTCGACTTCGACCCGGAAAAGACGACGCCGGGGCGCATCGAAGTCTCCGGCATTCCGCTCTTCGTGGACCTGCGCGACAATCCGCGTCCCTTCATCGTCTTCACCGCCCATAGCGGCAATTTCGAGCTGCTGCCGGTCGCCGGTGCCGCCTTCGGGCTGGATGTGACGGTGCTCTTCCGTCCGCCGAACAATCCCTATGTCGCCGAAAAGGTGTTCGAATTTCGTCGCGCGCGCATGGGCCATCTCGTGCCGTCGCATGCCGGCTCCTCCTTCACGCTGGCGCGCAAGCTTGATGCCGGCGGGCCTGTCGGCGTGCTCGTCGACCAGAAATTCACCAAAGGGCTTCCGACGAAATTCTTCGGACGCGACGTGCAGACCAATCCGCTGCTGGCCAAACTGGTGCGCCAGTTCGGTTGCGAGGTCTATCCGGCGCGCTGCATTCGTCTGCCGGGCAATCGCTACCGGCTGGAACTGGAGCCGGCAATGGACATCCCGCGCAAGGAAAACGGTGCCGTCGACGTCGAGGCGACCGCGCAGATGCTGAACGACAAGGTCGAGCAGTGGGTGCGGGAATATCCCGGCCAATGGCTCTGGTATCACGATCGCTGGAATATCAAGCGTACCCTTATTACTTGAGTGCTTATTATTTCTTCCTTTGCGCTCAATTTTGAACGTGTTCATTATTTCAAAAATACGCATTTTTATCAAATATGGGTTTGACATCCTCCTGCACGCTGTTACCATTTTGCTAATGTAAGCGCTTTGGATAGCGAAATTCTGGGAGATAACGATCAAAGGCGATCTTATTTACGGACAGACGAAATAAAATAAGTGATCAAATTGCTGTAGATTTCAGCAATTCAGGGAGCATGAATTGAAAGCTCTTGTAGAGTTGTTCTGGTTTAAGTATTCGCAACTTCAGCATGCTGTAAAGACAGGAAACGAGAGACTCGTTTCTATGCTGGATAAAGAAATCGAACCGGCGCTGGCAGCCGTGCTGCATAAGGAGGCCACAGATGTCTCCGACCTCAAGACCCAGTTCCAGTTTGTGGTGGATCTCCTTCGCGAGGAAGCTGAAGACAAGGCCTGCGTGCTCCGGCAGGCGCATAATTTCAAACTTCTGCTGGACCGCTATTTCGGCACGGAAGAGTCCGCGTCGCCATTCCGCATGGACTTGCCCGACAAAGGCCGCCCCGTCATGTCGCCGCGCGTGATCGAGGACGGTCTGATCAACGAGGCTATCCTCGACAGTCTGCCCGATCGCGTGGCCGTCATCACGACGGACTATCGCTATCTCTATTCCAATCCGCTCAACGCGGAGAGCTTCAGCGAGAAACCCATCGATCTCGTCGGCCGGCACATTGTCGAATTCATCGGCAAGCAGCGTTTCGAAAACCGGGTGAAGCGGCATCTGGACCGCTGTTTTGCAGGCGAGATCGTAGAGTACGACTATCTCTCGCCGCGGCGCGGCTCGGCGATCACGCGTTGCCGCATGACGCCGTGCATGTCGGCTGCCGGAAACGTTCTGGGCGCCATCCTCGTGCTGCAGGAAGTGCTCGAGGCTCGCGGTCCGATCGCAGCTTGACGCTTACGACGCCAGCTGGTCTCCGCGCAGCATGAATTGCTGTTCGAAGGCGATGTGACGCCGGATCGATTCGAAGAAGCCGCGGAGCATATAACCCGCGGCTTCTGCGTTTACCGTGCCATCGCCGCTGCCGAGCCGGGTCAGCGTGTCGGTCAGCTCTTCGGCAAAGCACTCGTCCTCGACATGTTCGAACTTCAGCCGAGCAATGGAGGAGGCAAGCTCGTCGTTGCCGGAGGCCTGCCGTTCCAGGAGCGGAAAGACGGTTTCCTCTTCATAGCGATGCACACCGTTCACCAGGGGAATCAGTGACTTGGCCGCATACATGCATTTCTGCCGGTTGATATTGGCCGGCAGGCTGTCGGCGATCTCCTCGAGCGCCGTGCAGAGCGTCAGTTGTGCGTCATGGGCCTTTTTCAGCCAGTCGAGCGAAGCGGCGTCCGTCGGGCGATCCGAAAGCAGCCGGGCAATACCGTTGTAATCCGTCATCTCTTGTCCCTCGTTTGGGGGAGGCCGCGGTGTCTCGCGACGCGCGGCTGCGTCAACCTGTCTCTTGATGCCGCTGCCTTCCGCTCTCCGCCTTGATCCATGTCAAGGATGCTTCCTTGCGCATCTGCGAAGGCTCATTCGAGCGCAAAGGCCGATTCCGCTCGGGAGCCGGTCGATGCGGGACCTTGACGAGTTGGGGGATGCCAACGTGAAATACATAACCGAAACGATCGTCCTGGCCGTCGGCGCGTTTCTCGCGCTGCTCGGTGCCGCCTTCGCGCAGGACAGGCTCTTCGAGGCCCATATGTGGGTTCTCTTCTTCGTGCTGCTCGCCAGCACGCTCGTGATGGTGCGGCGCGTTTCCTTCGCACCCGCTGTCGCTGCCCCGTCCTCCACGGATGACGGCTATTTCGACGATGTCATCAAGTACGGCGTCATCGCCACGGTGTTCTGGGGCGTCGTCGGCTTTCTGGTCGGCGTCGTCATCGCCGCGCAGCTGGCCTTTCCCGATCTCAACATCGAGCCCTGGCTGAATTTCGGCCGCGTGCGCCCGCTGCACACGTCTGCCGTCATCTTCGCCTTCGGCGGCAATGCGCTGATTGCCACCTCGTTCTACGTCGTGCAGCGCACCTCGCGCGCCCGTCTTTTCGGCGGCAATCTCGGCTGGTTCGTGTTCTGGGGCTACCAGCTCTTCATCATCATGGCCGCCACAGGCTACCTGCTCGGCATCACGCAGGGCAGGGAATATGCCGAACCGGAATGGTATGTCGACCTGTGGCTGACTGTCGTCTGGGTCGCCTATCTGATCGCCTTCCTCGGCACGATCATGACCCGCAAGGAACCGCACATCTATGTGGCCAACTGGTTCTATCTCGGCTTCATCGTCACCGTCGCCATGCTGCACATCGTCAACAACCTGGCCGTCCCGGTCTCGTTCCTTGGCGTGAAGAGCTACTCGGCCTTCTCGGGCGTGCAGGATGCGCTGACGCAATGGTGGTACGGCCACAATGCTGTGGGCTTCTTCCTGACGGCCGGCTTCCTCGGCATGATGTACTATTTCGTGCCCAAGCAGGTGAACCGTCCGGTCTATTCCTACCGCCTGTCGATCATCCACTTCTGGGCTCTGATCTTCATGTATATCTGGGCCGGCCCGCACCATCTGCACTACACCGCGCTGCCGGACTGGGCGCAGACGCTCGGCATGGTCTTCTCGATCATGCTCTGGATGCCCTCGTGGGGCGGCATGATCAACGGCCTGATGACGCTGCAGGGCGCCTGGGACAAGATCCGCACCGATCCGATCGTGCGCATGATGGTCATGGCCATCGCCTTTTACGGCATGGCGACCTTCGAAGGCCCAATGATGTCGATCAAGTCGGTCAACTCGCTCAGCCACTATACGGACTGGACGATCGGCCACGTGCATTCGGGCGCGCTCGGCTGGAACGGCCTCATCACCTTCGGCGCGATCTACTTCCTCGTTCCGAAGCTGTGGAAGCGCGAGCGGCTCTATTCGATCCGCATGGTCAACTGGCACTTCTGGCTCGCCACGCTCGGCATCGTCGTCTACGCGGCGGTCATGTGGGTTGCCGGCATCCAGCAGGGCCTGATGTGGCGCGAATACGACGAGCAGGGCTTCCTGGTCTACTCGTTCGCCGAAACGATCGCGGCCATGTTCCCCTACTAC
>CBFGOD010000254.1:0-6620 GCA_965650295.1 uncultured Shinella sp.
GAGCGAACTGTCGAAGGCCAGCTGCGTGCCGGTCGCGGTCGCCGCGTCATAGCCCGGCTTGTCGATCTTCAGTGACGTCGAGGTAATCCGCACTGCCCGCTTGCCGGCCGTCGGTGTCGTCGGCTGCGCATCGGTGATTGCACCGCTATTGCCGGGCAGATCCCAGATGACCACCGTCAACTGGCGGCTTTCGTCGAGGTTATAGTCGTCGTTATCGTCGGCGATGCTCGTCGTCAGCTGGGTAAAGCCGTAGTCGATCGTGCCGAAGGCGCTCAGACCGGTATCGATGTTGGCCGCCCATGGCGGAATCTGTGCGCCCATCGTCGCGTAGTAGCCGCCATTGTCGTTGTAGTAGGCGCCAGACCATTTGCGCTGCACGGTGTTCTGCTTGTAGCGCAGCGCCGGCCAGGTCGAGTTGCGCACCGCCTTCACGTCAAACAGCGGCATATTGTATTGCATGCCATCGAAATAGGACTTGCGGATGAAGTAAAGGCCGCCGGACACGGCATAGTCATAATTGCTTGAGCCGCTGCCCGACGGGTTATAGGCCAGCGCCGTGGCATTGTAATTGAACGCATGAAAATCGAACAAGTGCGGCTGCACGTCGAATTTCGAGTTGTAGAGGAACTTCGAGCGCGCCGTGTCAGCCGTGGTGACCGGGTTGTCCGAATTGTTCTTCATGATTTTGATGCAGCCGATGCCGCTCGAGTCGACGCCGATCAAGGTTCTGGGCATGATGTTTTCCGTCAAATGAAAAGGGCCAGAGCCGAAGCTCCAGCCCATTTTGGATCACTCACCGTTAACTGAAGATTTCGATCGTCCCGGCCGTCAGGTTGATGTCCATCTTGCCATTGCTCGACAACAGCCGGCCGGTGGTGACCGTGCCGATGTTGGCGAGGTTCAAGCGCAGCACCCCGCCGGAAAAGACCATCGGGTTTTCAGTGTTCGTGCCGTTCGTGACGACGAACTGATCCGCCATAATCGCCACGCGCGTCGGGTTGCTTGTGATGCTGGGAACATCAAGGAACAAGCTTGCCGATCGCCAGACGCCGGAACCGCCGACGCGCGCCTCCATACCGATCCGGGAGGCGTACCCCCCGACCCCGGCACTGACGGTCATTCGGAAGTTGGCGCTGGCGCTCACATCGTTGTACGACGCCTGCAGAGCGGTGATGGCCGTCGCCTGCGAGTCGACGACACCATCGATCGACGTTACCTCCGCCTGCAGCGACGATAGAGCCGACGCTGTCGCCAGGTTCGGGATCGTCGCCTCGACGCTGTCCAGCCGCAAGCCCATCGCGGTGATGTTGGAGCCTTGCGTCGATACCGTTGCCGTCAACGACGAAAGCGCGCTTGCCGTCGCCAGTGTCGGAATGGTTGCCTCGAGGAAGGTGATCTTCTGCGCAAGCGCCGAATTTGGCCCCGTTGCGACCGTCACCTGCTCAAGCGCGTAGGCCTTTGCCCCGTCTGTCGAGGACGTGACCTCCGTCCGCAGCATCTGCCGATCGGAGTAGGACGTAAAATCGTTGTCCAACGACAGGCGGGCGATGCGCTGCTGCTCCAGCATCGTCTGGCGCAGACCATCCCGGATCCATTCCGTCGCGTCACCCAGGAATTCCTGGATATCCTCGACCATTCCCGGCAGGAAGACGTCACCATCGCCAAGCAGCACGTTCGGCGTCGTGACGTCCAGCCAGGCGGAAAACACCGTCCGGCGGTTGGTGTATGGCATCAGCTTGCCACGCGCCTGATAGAGCGTGTTGGGCAGCGTCCATAGCCCGCTGAGGATCCAGAAATACGGATCCGCATAGGGTGCCGCACCACTGTCGAAGACGATGGCGCCGCTCGACTTCAGCCGGACCTGGATCCAGACGTTTTTGACGTCGTCGAGACCAGAGGCGGCCGTCACCTTGATGCCCGGCCGGCGCGGATTGCCGGCCGTATCGAGAACGGTATAAGGCACCGCCGTCCAGCCGGTCATCGGCTGTGGATCCGGCTCGATCGGGAAGACCGGGCCGATGATCGTCGGGAGCTCGTCGGATGGCGTCCAGTCGTAATCGCTCGGATCGATTTCACGCAGGCTGACCAACTGGTTGAACGTCCGCCGACCGACAATGCGGACGATCAGGAATTTCTTGTTGATGTAGCCATTGCGATCCGACGTCCAAGAGATGACGTCGTTCGGCTCTAACCGCCATGCCGTCGGCGGCAGGTAGAATTCATGCGTGCGGAAACGCCGCTCCTCCTTCAGCATCGTCCGCATGACGCGCTGCACCTGGGTCTTGAACGGGCAGGCGTCGAACTCGACACGCACGACCAATTGCTGATCCAGATCGGCTGCCATGTATTCGGCCGAGTAGCGCGGCGGCGCATCCTTGGCGGCCCACTTTTCGGCCGGTTCCGGATAGGTCGCTTCAATGCCGTTGTGCGTATCGCTGAAGGGCGGGAACGGATTGAACGACTGTCCCTCCGTCACCAGCACGTCATCGTCGGTAAACGAGAACACCGCAGCACCTGGCGCCCCGACCAACACCTTGAAGATGCCGCCCACTTCGGCCAGACGGCCATTGCAGGTCTGCAGGAGCTCTTCGATGACCGTCAGCGGTTCGGTGTCGCAGAACACCTCGTAGCCACAGCGAAACTGCTTCTCCGTGCCGCCGGCGGACAGGTTGATCAGCACGTCGCATTCGTTGGCGGCCGCAATCCAGTTGGAGGCCGGCAAGCGGAACGCCGCCAGGTTCTGGCCGCCATACACCCATTCCGAGCCGTAGTAGATCCCGCGAATGATGTTGTAGATGATGACGATCGGGTTTTCCGTCGCCTCCCAGGTCGACTGGTTATCCCAGCGATGCGAACCGGAACCGCCATTCGTCGAATCCTTGCGGATGTCGTAGAACGGGCGGACCGGCATTTCGGTCAGGACACTCGGTACCGACGAAAAGATCTCTGTATTGAAGCGGGCGGTAATGACCACATACGGGCAGCCGCGGCCGATCATGTCCGACTCCCACGGGCGGACCGGATCCGCACCGAATTTGTCGAGCAAATAGGCGTCTGCCGTCGTCTGGTTGCCATCGTGATAGATGACCCACATGCGATCGGAGCCGTCGCTGGTGAAATCCGTCACCACGTAGCCGAAGCCTTCGGAGCTCAGATCGCCCCAATCGACGGTGACTTTTTCGTCATTGACCCAGAATTCCGGCACGCCCGGGCACGGGATGTTCGCCAGTTCGATGACGTCGACGAAATAGCGGCCGTCTTCCCCATGGATGCCGGTGTACTTGCGGCGGCCGCCGGCGGCGAACTTGCCGACGTTGAACGACATCGGCTGATCGTCGCCGACCTGGAGCTCGAACGAAATGCCCTTGGTCTGATCCTTGGCCTTCGCCTTCGCGCGCGCCTGCTGGATCAGCCCGACGCCATAGCTGAAGGCCAGACCGAGACCGATGGAAATCACCTGGCCGGCAAAGGTGGATGCAAACGCTGCGCCGAAGATGGCGATCGTTACAGGCTCACTGAGAGCGACTTCGGCCGACGACAGGACGAACCACAATGTCAGCAGAAGAACAGTAACTGGACGCATGCTACCCTACCTTATACGCCCTCTCACATTCGAGAAGGTCAACCGTGCCGATGCCCTCTTCCATGAGGACAAACACCCGTTCGCCGTTGACAACGCCGAGTGCATAACCGAACGGGGATTTCATCTTGATGGCGGCGATATCGCCGATCTTCGCTTCCGAGATCAGGATCTCCGGCAGGATCGACCCGACCAGATCGGCTAGATTGTCGAAACCTGCGTCTTTCATCGTGCGCAGCGCGCTGGCGGCGTCATTGTAGGCGCCACGATAGGGCGCGGCCGCATCCTCGCCGGTGATCGCCAAGACGATGTTTCCGACGAGGCCCGTGCCGCATTCATTGTTTTCCCAGCTGAAGGGCTTCGACTTGATGTCGTCGATCGCCATCTCCAGCCGGGCTCGCCATTGCGGTAGTCGGTTCATTGTGGTCCCCACTTGATCGGCCAGTTGCGGACGACGGCGGAATAGCGTCCCCACCGATCGTCCGAACGTCGTTTCTGGCTTTGGTACGACGACTTGCGCGGGTTGGTGCGCGACAGCATCGACATCGCGTCGGAATTGATCGCGAAGGTGATGGTGCCGTCTTCCCCATCCCCGGGCGTTTCGATCGGCGCGCCGTCGATCTGACCAAGAAATACCACTTCCGGATCCGAGATCGGCAGCCGGGTGGCTGGATCAAGGCCCATCTCGTGGATCTCGACTCGAGCAAGCCGGACATCATAGCCGCGCACCAGCAGTTCGGTGACGGTTGCGATCTGGCTGACCTGAATTTCAACCGACTGGATGGTCAGATCCGACACCCGCGGAATGTGATCGACGATCATGTTGACGGCGCCGTAATAATTGCGACTGACCGGCGCTCCGGTTTCGCCGTCGATCACGGTGAAGGCCAGGTCATCATCACCGGTCCACAGGCCGAAGGATTCGGCCGCGCCACCGCCGAACGGCTTGACGTTCTTCACGTAGACGAATTGGCGGGGCATAAGGCCCGTGTCCTGAGACACAGCCATCGCGTTGTTGAAGGTCGTGTTGCTGTTTCTCATCGATCACTTCCTCTGGATCGCCTGGAAGCCAGCGTTTTCCGTGAACGGCATTTGCGCCGTCCCGGGATTGTGGCTTCCAGGCATGAGGATCATTTTGCAGGCCGGCTTCTTCAGAGTCACCGCGGCGGCGGCGCTGATGCCAACCGGTACATGCGGAAACACCTCGATCTGGCCGGTGACGCCGGATCCGTTCGCCGTGATCGTCTCCGACGCTTCGAGGAAGGCGTAGCGCGTCGGACTGGAACTGTAGGCGATCGACATCTTGTCGCCGACGGTGATCCGGTAGCCGGCCGGCAGGCCCGTCAGGGCCAATGAGTTGCGGCCGCTGATGATCGAGGAGATCGTGACGGTGCTCGCCCCAAGGATTGAGCCGGTCGGATCGTATTGCGGATATTTCGAAATCGGATCGAACAGGAAGAATGCCTCTTGCGATCCATTCAGCTTGCGGATGATGGCGGCGATCTGCTTCGCCGCATCATTAAAATCCGTTCTGAGAGCCACCTCCGCTGTCCAAAGCGGAGGTGCCAGTTCTGCCTGCCACAGCCGGCCATCGCCGCTTCCCGACAGTTCGTCGTTGCGCTTGATGTCGAAGACGACCGACTTGATCTTCAGCTTGTCGGCCAGGACGCTGGTGGCCAAGGGAAAGGTAATGGCCATCAGCGTTTCCTCGGGTTCTGGTTGTGGCTTTTGATGCGGTCAGGCATCGTCTTGTTGTACTCGTTGATGCCTTTGGACGTTGCCCGCTGGCCTTCCTTCTGCGAGATATCGGTGACGAGCGGAATGATGTTGCCACTCTTGTCGATATCGGCCGCCACGCTGATCGCCAGACCTTCGCTCGAGCGAACCGCATGCGAGACATCCGGCGGGCTTTGCAGTTTGCCGAAGGCCGCCGTCGACCTGAAGCTCGGCATCGGGATTGCTCCCTGCATCATGCCGGCCGCACCGCCGCCCTTCATCATCTTCATCGCCCGGGTGACGGCGTCATTGGAGTGGACCTGTTCCCCTCCCTTGAAATCCACCACCTCGATGCCGTTCTCGCCGACGACATGCAGACCGCGTCGGGCCGAAGCCGTACCGGTCGCATAGCCGCGCATGCCGGCCCACGGATCCGAACCGCCACCGCCGCCCAGCAGGTTGCCAATCCAGCTGAACAGTCCGCCGCCGCCACCGCCACTCCCAGCGGTGCTGAAGAGGTTGCGGAAGGAGCCTTGCAGGCTTTCGATGATCGGCTGCGTCACCAGCATCTCGACCGCCAAATCCGCCAGACGATCGATGAGATTGTCGAAGACGTTCTCACCGTTCTTCATGTCGGAAAAGATTCCGCCGACCGCCGTACCAAGGCCGTCCGCGAATTCGATCAGATGTTTGTCGTTGGCGAGCTCCTGCACATGATCGCGCAGCATCTCGAACTTGCTGCCGACAGCATCCATCTGGCCATTCAGCACCGCCTGGACAAATCCGCCAATCTCGGCAGAGGTCATGCCCATGGATTCCGCCAGCTGCACCACTTCCTGATCCACGTCGGACAGGAAGCCGACGAGATTGCTGGACTGGAGCTCCTTCAGTTTCTGGACGAACTCGTTATCGACACCCGACTGCATCGCGGCGGCAATCTGACGGAATTTATCCGGGATTGCCTCTAGATTGCCGCTCTGCACCGCGGCGATGTATTTTTGCATTTCATCAGTCGAAATACCCATCGACTGCGCTTGCTGCAGAACGCTCTGATCGAATTCGTTGAGGGCCTTGATCTGCGACTGCAGATTCAAGTCCTTCAGCCCTTCGATCCATTGCTTGGTCGACTCGTCCATCGCCGGAAGCGACTGCATCGTCACGCCGGAAGCGGTGGCAATGGCATTGTCAGGTGCCTTGTTGAGACCTGCCCACTGCCCTCGCAACTTGGTGATGTCGCCGCCGGTCGAACGAACGATCGCGTCGGCCAGTCGTTCCTGCATGTTCTGATCGAAGAGTTCATCGCCTGAAAGGCCCAACTCTTTCA
>CBFGOD010000255.1:0-6553 GCA_965650295.1 uncultured Shinella sp.
CCGTAGTAGCCGGCCTGCGAGGGGGTGGCGAAGGAGACGGCGGCGACGAGGGCGATGGTGGCGGAAACGATGATCTTGCGCATGGGGATCTCCTGATCTCTGTGGGATGAGCCTCTCTCATCCGGTGTGAGCAGACTTTCCCACGATCATCCGCCGCGCGCTGTTCCGCATGGAACAGGGCTGCGTTCATTCCGTGCCGATCTGGCGGATGGCGGCAAAAAGCTCCTCTCAGAGCCTGAGCGCCGCCCCGCAGGCGACCACCATTTGCGGCAGGATCAGCCACTCCAGCGTCCAGGCGGCACCCGAGCGCTCCTGTTCATGCACCGCCGCCTGGGCGATGCCGCCGAGCTGCGCGGCGTTGAAACGGGCAAGCGTTACAAGCGCTTCGGCCGCGACGGGGTTCTGCTTGTGCGGCATGGCGGAGGAGCCGCCGCCGCCGGCAAGCGCAATCTCGCCACCGCGATCCGCCATCAGCACGATGTCCTGCCCGATCTTGCCGAGGCTGCCGGTGATGGCGGTAAGAAGGCCGGCAAGCTCGCCGATCCGGTCACGCTGGCTGTGCCATTGCGGCGTGTCGACGAGGCCGAGTTCATCGGCCAGCGCGGCGCGCACGGTCGCTGCCTTGTCGCCAAGCTTCTCCAGCGTGCCCGCTGCGCCGCCGAACTGCACGGCAAGCCCCTCCAGCGCAAAGATTTCCAGCCGCTCGGCAACGCGCTCCAGCGGCTGGCGCCAGCTGTCGAGGCGGTCGGCCACGGTGATGGGAATGGCGGGCTGCATGCGCGTGCGCCCCATGAGGCTGTGCGTGCCAAACGTCGCGGCGAGGGCGGCCAGCCCGCCGATCAGCCCGTCCAGCCGCTCCTCCAGAAGAGGCAGGACGCGCGACAGGCGCAGCATCAGGCCGCTGTCGATGACATCCTGGCTGGTCGCGCCGAAATGCAGATGTCTTGCATGCGGCTCGCCAACCGCGGCGCGCAATTGCCGAACGAGATCCGGCACGACGACGCCATCGCGCGCCGTCGCGGCACGCAGGCTTGCGACGTCAGGCGAAAAACGATGCGCCGCGCGTTCTATGGCATGTGCTGCTTCGACCGGAATGACTCCCGCCACGGCCTCCGCCTTGGCCAGCGCCACCTCGAAGGCCAGCATGGCCTCGAGCTCCGCCGCAGCGGAAAAGAACGACGCCAGCTCTTCGTCGCCGATGAGGCCGGAGAGATAGGGGTGGTCGAAGGGCGAGACGGTCATGGGTGCCTCTTTGGGGAGGTTGGTGTGGGTTGGGGGCTCCTCGGGTTGAGCCCGATATGACGGAGAGGGAAAGCGATCTCCGCATAAGAGTGACGTAGCAGACATGCTGCTTGGCGAGGCTATCACGTCTTCCGGCCAGTCCCTCTTCAGGGTAACCTTATCGAGTTGCGGCTGATTTCGCCTTCCGGGCCGAACAATTGCATCCCTTCAGCGCAAGCAGCTTCCCGGCCGTTGCTCTTCAGTCGCTCGAGTTGCTCTCGATAGAGGCGATTGAGTTCAATTTTGTCCTTCTCCAGATCAACGCCTTCGTCCGCGTTGCGTCTTCCGATCTCGGCAAGATTCACGATCGCCTCGGGGCAGGTATTGATGATGGCGATGAGATGCACGAGTTGTCGCATCGCCTCCAGTTTTGGGCTTTCTTCTGCCCTGCTTTCCGTCGCGAAATGCAGCATCGCGAGCACGGCGAAAACGATTACGGTCCTCAACCGCTCCTCCCTCTTTTCCTTGAGGTCATTTTGACCAAAAGAAAACAAGGCGCACAACATCCAAACTCGGCATCGATGTATCAATCGACAAGGCGTTGGTGTCGCTTCGAGGCAGTTTCCTCCCGCCGACCAAATCCGGCTAAATATCGAAGAACACCGTCTCCTTCTCGCCCTGCAAATGAATGTCGAAGCGATAGTGATCGCCTTCACCGACGGCGATCAGCGTCGGCACGCGCACGCGGTGTTCGATGCGGGCGAGCACGGGGTCCTCGGCATTCGCCGCTTCCTCGTCGGCGAAATAGAGGCGTGTGTTGAGGCCGAGATTGATGCCGCGGGCGACGATCCAGACGGAGATGTGGGGGGCCATCGGGCGGCCGTCGCGGAAGGGGACGCGGCCGGGTTTGATCGTGTCGAAGCGGTATTCGCCGGTCACGCCATCGGTGGCGCATCGTCCCCAGCCGGTGAAGTTGGGGGCGGCGCTGCCGCGCAGTTCGGACGGGCTGTTATAGAAGCCGGCGGCGTCGGCCTGCCAGATTTCGAGGAGCGCGTCCTTCAGCGGCGTGCCGGTGCCGTCGAGCACGCGGCCGGTGATGGTGATGCGCCGGCCGAGTGTTTTGTCGTTGACCATGACGGCGCCGAGATCGGTGTCGTAGACGCCGCCGATGCCGGCATGGTTGGGCGTCAGGCCGATATGGACATAGGGGCCGGCGGTCTGCGAGGCGCTTTCCTTGAGATAGCCGAGGGACTGGACCATCAATTGCCCTCCATGCGGTTCTCGAACAAAGTCGAGCGGCGGCCGCGCAGCACGATGTCGAACTTGTAGGCGCGCGCATCCATCGGGATCGTGTTGCCCCAGTCGAGCGCGGCGACGAGCTGTTCGACGGCCGCCTTGTCCGGGATCGTCTGCACGATGGGACACTTCCAGATCATCGGATCACCCTCGAAATACATCTGCGTGATCAGCCGCTGGGCAAAGCCATGGCCGAAGACGGAGAAATGGATATGCGCCGGGCGCCAGTCGTTGACGCCGTTCGGCCAGGGATAGGGGCCGGGCTTGATGGTGCGGAAGGCGTAACAGCCGTCTTGATCGGTAATCGTGCGGCCGCAGCCGCCGAAATTCGGATCGAGCGGCGCGAGGTAACTTTCCTTCTTGTGGCGATAGCGCCCGCCGGCATTGGCCTGCCAGAATTCGAGAAGCGCGCCCGGGACGGGCCGTGCCCGCTCGTCGAGCACCCGGCCATGCACGATGATGCGCTCGCCGATGGCGCTTTCGCCGGGTTTTGCGAAATTGTGGATCAGGTCGTTGTCGCGTTCGCCGAGAATGGAATGGCCAAAGACCGGGCCGGTGATTTCCGAGATCGTGCCGTCGAGCGACAGCAGCGCCTTCTGCGGCGAGCGCAGCACGGAGGTCTTGTAGCCGGGCGTGAGGCCCGGCGGGTGCCAGAGGCGATCGCGGGCGAAGAAGGCGCCGGTTTCGGGTTTTCGGTTGGGAAGATCGCTCATCGTCGCCTCAGGCCGCCTGTTCCGCATCCAACTCCGCAAAGACCTGCTTGGCCACGCGGATCGCCCGGTTGGCGGCGGGCACGCCGGCATAGATGGCCACATGCAAGAGCGCCTCGGCAATGTCCTCGCGGGTCGCGCCGGTATTGGCGGTGGCGCGCACATGCATCGCCACCTCCTCGTCATGGCCAAGCGCGGCGAGCAGCGCGATCGTCACCATGGAGCGCTCGCGCTTCGTCCAGCCGGGGCGCGACCAGACGATGCCCCAGGCACTTTCGGTGATCAGCTCCTGGAAGGGCTGGTCGAAGGGCGTGGCGGCGGCACTGGCGCGGTCGACATGGGCATCGCCCAGCACGGCGCGGCGCGTCGCCATGCCCTGCCGGTAGCGCTCGGATTGCGGTTCAGGCATGCAGCTTTCCTCCGGCGGGAATAGTATCGATGAAGGCGCGGATCATCTCGGTCAGCATTTCCGGCTGCTCGACGCAGGGAATATGGCCGGCATCCTTGATGACCTCGTAGCGCGCGCCGTGGATGAGTTTGGCCATGGACAGCACGACATCCGGCGGTGTCGAGCCGTCCTGATCGCCGACGACGCAGAGCGTCGGCACGGCGATGCGCTTCGTGGATTCGGTAAGGTCGGCATCGCGCAGCGCCGCACAGGTGGCGGCATAGCCGACGGCGGACTGGCGTGTCAGCATGGTGCGGTAGCCGTGATAGGCGGCGTTCTCCGGGCGGCGGAAGGCCGGCGTGAACCAGCGCTCCAGGATGCCGTCGGCGAGGCTCTCGATGCCCTTCGTCTCGACGCTTTCGATGCGGGCGTTCCACATGTCCGCCGTGCCGATCTTGTGGGCGGTGTCGCAGAGAACGAGGCCCTTCACGAGGTCCGGCCGCTTGGCTTCCAGCCCCTGGGCGATCATGCCGCCGACGGAGAGGCCGCAGATGATGGCATCCCGGACGTTCAGCCGGTCGAGCAGGCCGGCGAGGTCGAGCACGTGGTCGTCGATCGAATAGGGCACCTGGCCGAGATCGGACAGGCCGTGGCCGCGCTTGTCATAGGTGATGATCGGGAAATCGCCGGCAAGGCGCACCACGACGTCGCGCCAGATGCGGAAATCGGTGCCGAGCGAATTGACGAAGACGATGACCGGCTTGCCGGCCGGCCCGCCGATCAGCTGGTGATGCAGGATCACGTCATTGACGGTTGCGAATTGCACGTCTGTCTCCTCCCGTTGCCGCAGATTGATCCTTCAATCCGGTTCGGTAAAATGATATTTTTAGCCGATCTGATAACGTATGGGTTATGAAAAGCGTGATTGACAGCCGCATCAAGGTCCGCCATCTCCAGACCTTTGTCGAGGTGGCGCGGCAGAAGAGCGTGATGAAGGCGGCCGGCCTGCTTAATGTCAGCCAGCCGGCGGTGACGAAAACCATCCGCGAGTTGGAAGAGGTTCTCGGTGTTCCCGTCTTCGAGCGCGACGGGCGCGGCATTCGCATCACCCGCATGGGCGAGGTTTTTTTGCGCCATGCCGGGGCGGCGCTGGCGGCGCTGCGGCACGGGCTCGATTCGGTCGCGCAGGCGCGGGCGGGCGAAGCGCCGCCGGTGCGCCTCGGTGCGCTGCCCACCGTCTCGACGCGCATCATGCCCAGGGCGATGCGGCTCTTTCTGGCGGAAGAGACCGGGGCGCGCATCAAGATCGTCACGGGGGAGAATGCGGTGCTTTTGGAACAATTGCGCCTCGGCGATCTCGATCTCGTCGTCGGGCGGCTCGCCGCGCCCGAGCAGATGACCGGCTTTTCCTTCGAGCATCTCTATTCGGAAAAGGTGGTTTTCTGCGTGCGGGCGGGGCATCCGCTGCTGTCCGGCGGTGCTGTTTTTGCCGGGCTCGATGCCTATCCGGTGCTGATGCCGACGCAGGGCTCGATCATCCGGCCCTTCGTCGAACGCTTCCTGATCGCCAATGGCATTGCCGATGTGGCGAACCCGATCGAGACCGTCTCCGACGCCTTCGGCCGTGCCTTCGTGCGCGACAGCGATGCGGTCTGGATCATCTCCGAGGGCGTGGTGGCGGGCGATATCGCCGAGGGCGTGCTTTTGGCGTTGCCGATCGATACGAGCGAGACGAAGGGCGCCGTCGGCCTCACCATGCGGGCGGAGATCGCCCCCTCCCTGCCGCTCGCCATCCTCATGCAGACGATCCGCGAGGTGGCGGGTGCCGTAGCGCCGCGGGCCTGACGGCGGTTGCATGGCGCGGCGCGGCGTGTCAGCCTCGCGGTTCCAATCGCACGAGGAGGGTGCTGCATGATCGTTCAGGCCTGCATCAACGGCGCGCGCGACGCGGCTTTCCACCCGGCATTGCCCTTGACGCCGGAAGCGATGGCGGCCGATTGCCGTGCCTGCATCCTGGCAGGTGCGGGCGAAATCCATCTTCATACGCGCGGCCCGGATGGGCGCGAGAGCCTGGCACCCGAGGTGATGGACGAAACCCTGCGGCTGGTGCGCGAAGCGGTGCCGGGAACGCTGGTCGGCGTATCCACCGGCGACTGGATCGAGAAGAGCGACGCGCGCACGCTTGCGGCCATCGCTGCATGGCGCGCGCTGCCGGATTACGCCTCGGTGAACCTGTCGGAACCCGCAGCACCCGCTGTGATGAAGGCGCTTTCGGCGCGCGGTGTGGGCGTCGAGGCGGGGCTTGCCTCCGTTGCCGATGCGGAGCGCCTTGTCGGCCTCGTGCTCGACCGGCCGCCGCTCCGCATCCTCATCGAGATCGGCGAGCAGGATTTCGGCGAGGCGGCGGCGGTTGTGGAGGGTATTCATGCGGTTCTCGACAAGGCCGGCCTGCGCCGACCGGTCCAGCTGCATGGCATGGACGAGACGGTCTGGCATCTCGCCGGGATGGCGGCCATGAGGTGCTGGTCGACGCGCGTCGGCCTGGAGGACGGCCGGACGCTGCCGGATGGTTCGCTTACCGCCGACAATGCGGCGCTGGTGCGGGCTGCGGTGGAAATCTACCGACGGGCCGCCACTCAATAGGGCAGGCCGACATAGTTTTCCGCCAGCACCGTTTCCGCGGCGCGGGAATGGGTGAGGTAGTCGAGCTCGGCTTCCTGGATCTTCTGGTCGAAGGCGCCGGTGCCGGGGAAACGGTGCAGCATGCTCGTCATCCACCAGGAGAAGCGCACGGCCTTCCAGACACGGGCGAGCGCCTTTTGCGAATAGGCGTCGATGCCGGCGTTCGAGTGCTCCGCGTAGTGCTCGATGAGGCCGCTTGCGAGGTAGTGCACATCGCTTGCCGCGAGGTTCAGGCCCTTGGCGCCGGTCGGCGGCA